>JBFYKH010000045.1:0-9772 GCA_041306075.1 Candidatus Altarchaeota archaeon | reverse complement strand
TCGTGGTCGTAGTAGTCGTGGTCGTAGTCGTAGTCGTAGTCGTAGTCGTAGTGGTCGTGGTCGTAGTAGTCGTGGTCGTAGTCGTAGTAGTCGTGGTCGTAGTCGTAGTCGTAGTCGTAGTGGTCGTGGTCGTAGTAGTCGTGGTCGTAGTGGTCGTGGTCGTAGTAGTCGTGGTTGTGGTCGTAGTAGTCGTAGTCGTAGTGGTCGTAGTCGTAGTGGTCGTAGTCGTAGTCGTAGTGGTCGTGGTCGTAGTAGTCGTGGTCGTAGTCGTAGTAGTCGTGGTCGTAGTCGTAGTCGTAGTGGTCGTGGTCGTAGTAGTGGGTTCAGTAGTAGTTGTAGTAGTAGTGGTAGTTGGATAGTCAGTAGTACTCGTGGAGGAAGTGGTTGTTGTCTCAGTCGTTGTGCTTGGATAGACGATAGTAGTGGTAGTAGTAGTCGTGGTAGTAGTGGTCGTGGTCGTAGTAGTCGTGGTTGTGGTCGTAGTAGTCGTAGTCGTAGTGGTCGTAGTCGTAGTAGACGATGACGTAGTAGATGGATACTCGGTTGTGGATGTGCTAGTCTCGGTCGTAGTGGGGTAACCCTGGGAGGAGACGGGATATGCTAGCAGGAGGATGCATAAGGCCGCAAACGCAGTGTAATAGGCGATACGGGAGGGGGGCGTACGTTGGTGGTTGACGCTTCCGGGTGCGGAGAGCATAGTATACCCTCTAAGTCGCCTGTTCCGACCACCATCCATTGTTGTATTATGGAGTAGCCAGGGTAAATAAGTGCCAGCCGTAGCGTCCGGTCAGCCGTTATATATTCCCTGAACCCATTAACATTTGTCGGCCGGATTTCGACTGGGGGGGAAATCCTGGGACCGGGTGCGCCGGGAGCTTGACGGCCGACTGCATGGCTTGGACATGAACACCGAGACGAAGGTCTACCTGAAGAAGAGGTTCAAGGAGTATTATTGGAGCCATGAGGTGGCCGCCCCCTCCGAGGTGCACAGGAGGGAGTTCGGGGTCGGGACCCTCGAGGACAAGATAAAGTTCAGGCATAAGGCGTTCAAGTCCGGGAAGGAGCTTGGCCAGTTCCTGAGGACGGAGGCGCCGTATTATATATCATATTCTGCGGCGTATTACGAGTATCCGGGGCAGCCGATGGGTGAGAAGTGCTGGCTTGGCGCTGACCTGATATTCGATTTGGACATGCCCATGCCGCTCTTGGACCATGGGCGGCTAGAAGAGGTTAAGGGCGAGGCTAAAGCCCTTGCGGAGTTCCTCGTCGAGGACTTCGGTTTCAGCCCTCAGGACATGAGGGTTAACTTCTCCGGGAGCAAGGGGTACCATATACACGTGGTTTCGGAGGACGTGAGGACGCTCTCGGCAGACGCCCGCAAGGAGATAGTAGACTACATCGCGGGAGTCGGGCTTGACGTGGCGTATTTCATCAGGGAAACGGGCGGTGCGGATGGGGTGAAGTGGGGGCGGACCAGCCCCAGGGTGGTCTCCGGCGGGCGCGTCGGGCCCACAGCCGGCAGCACGGGTTGGGCGGGGAGGATCTACAGGGTCGCGGAGAGCGTCATCCGAATGCCGCCGGCCAAGCTCATGGAGTTCGAAGGCGTCGGCGAGAAGACTGCGATGAAGGTCGCTGGCAACAGGGAACACTACCTCAAACTGCTCGCTGACGGCAGATGGGACCTCCTCTGGGCGGAGCTGAGGGGAGGCATACAGAAGAGCATATACTCCGAGGCCGTGCAGGTTACTGACGAGGACCGGCAGGTGACGGGGGATGTTTCGAGGCTTATCAGGCTCCCGGACACGATACACGGCGGCAGCGGCCTCCTGGCCAGGAGGGTGGCGGACCTGGACTCCTTTAATCCGCTGACTGACGCCGTCGCCTTCACAGGGGGGGACGTGAAGGCCAGGATGCTCTCCGACGTCGGCGTCTTCGACCTCATGGGACGGCGTTTCGGCGGGTATAAGGCCTCCGAGGATGTCGCTCTGCCCGAGTGCGCCGGCATCTACCTTATGTTGAAGGGCCTGGCCGAGTGCTCTGGGAGAACGCCATGATTTCAGTCTTCATGCCGGCGTACAACGAGGCGCTTGTGCTCGAGGACAACGTCAAGCGTGTCGTGGAGGCCCTTGGGGCGTCTGATTTCGAGCTTTTCATAGTCGACGACTCCTCCACCGACGGGACCGGGAGGGTCGGGCGCGGGCTCGCCGCCCTGGATGGGCGCGTCAGGTACGTCTATTGCTCTGGCGGGCCCTCAAGGAGGGAGAATCTCGCGAAGTCTTTTAGCCTGGCTTCGGGGGAGTCCATTGTTTTCATAGACGCCGACCTTTCAGCGCCGCCCGGACACATACGGGAGCTGGTGTCCATGCTCGCAGAAAAAGACATAGTCGTCGGCAGCAGGTACGTGCCTGGCTCCCATGCGGATAGGAGCGCCCTGAGGCTGGCCTTCAGCAGGTTCGCGAGGCTTATGACTGGAATCCTCTTTGATACGCGCATAAGCGACCACCAGTGCGGGCTGAAGGCGTTCAGGAGGGATGCGATACTGAGGCTCGTCGAGGAGGCCGGCTACGACGGCTCCATGAGCCGTGGTTTCGCATGGGATACGGAGATACTGATTAGGGCTCAGAGGAGGGGGTACCGCATCGCCGAGGCGCCTGTCGGGTGGAGGGAGTCGGAGAGGACTTCCGTCAGGATACTCAGGGACTGGAGGATGCTGCCGTATATGCTGTGCTTGAGGCTCAGGCTTTAGGCTTCTTCCCGGCTTTGTGGCCGCATACCTGGCATACGCCCGGCCCGGGCATGCCGCGGCCGCATCCCTTGCAGGCCCATGACCAGGTTATTTCCCGTTTTATGCCGTCGTGTGTGGTCCTGACGGAGGCGAGTCCGAGCCTTGATGCTGTGTTCTGGATGGCGTAGTCGTCGGTCAGCACTGGGAGCCGTTCCTCCAGTGCGAGGGCTAGCACGTCCAGGTCGGCTGCGCTGAGCTTTATCGCGTCCCCGGTCTGTCTGGCCGCCTCACGGGCTTTTCCTACGCTCTCAGGGGAGGGGGTCAGGAGTTCGACGTCTCCGCGTCTGGCGGCCTCCTCTAGGGCGGTCTTTTCCATCCAGCCTGAGAGCTCTCCGTAAGCCGAGGGGGGCATGACGTATCCGCCGCAGGAGTAGTCGAGGCTGCTCCTTATTACGGCGCTCGAGTCGAGGACGCATCTGCGCTTCGCCATAGGTTATATACTACTAATTTATATGTTTACTCATATTTTTCACATTCTCGCTTATTTAGGGTTGGGGATAAGATGCATGTTGGCTTGATTCCGGACGGCAACCGGCGGTTCATGAGCAAAAGGCATATCGGCAGCCTCCTGACGTCTTACGACATGGGGATAAACCGGTTCTATGATTTCCTGTCATGGTGCTACGACCTCGGCGTGGACGAGGTGACCATATACGCGCTCTCCCTTGAGAATCTCGAGGCGAGGAGCACCGGGGAGATAGATACCCTCTTAAGGGTTTTCAACAAGCACGCCAAGAAGGCCATAAAAGACAAGGACATACACGGGAGGGAGATAAGGGTCTGCTTCTGCGGGGACAGGCAGTACCTCCTCGACAGGGCGCCAAAGAAGAGGCTCGCCGAGGAGATGCTTGAGAACATCGTGAAGCTCGAGGAGGCCACGGCCGGTTACAAGAAGTTCAGGCTTAACCTGGCGATAGCCTACGGCAGCAGGCAGGAGATAGTGCACGCCGCAAGGCAGGCCGTCGCCAACGGAGGCGGCATAAGCGAGGAGACCATCAAGGCGAATCTCTGGGTGAAGGGCGAACCCGACCTGGTCATCAGGACCTCCGAGTCCAGGCTGTCCAACTTCATGCTGTGGCAGTCCGCGTACAGCGAGATATACTTCGTCCCGAAGCTGTGGCAGGAGTTCGAGAAGAAGGACCTTGAGGAGGTCCTTGGCGACTTCGGGGGCAGGCAGAGGAGATACGGCAGGTGAGGATGGCTGGCAGGAGGAAGGCGAGGAAGGCGGATGCTGTGTCTGCGCCCGAGACCGACGCAAAGCCAGAGGAGGCGACCATAGAGCTGTCAGGCCTGTTCGGCGGAAAACTGGGGGCCCTGACCAGCCCGCTGGTAATCGCAGCCGCTTTCGGCCTCGCCGTGGCGTGCCTGAAGACACTGGTGGGCGAAGGACCGCTCGGGCCGCTCTACGACTGGGCTCCGCTTCTCCTCTTGGCGGCGGGCGCCGGCGGCGTCTGGAGGATATTCTCGTCAAAGACGCTGAAGAGCGACCTGTGGAGCTACGGCGTCCCGTGCCTCCTGGCTCTGGCCGCCCTGTTCGCGTATTACTCCAACAGCTACGGCTATCCGCTTAGCATGGACTACAGTTACTTCAGCATTATGGCGGCGATGTTCTGCATGTTTTACGCCCTCGCCCACCAGAGGTTGATGAAGGCAGAGACCGCGATGCTACTCGGGCTGCTCCTGGCCTCCCTGCTCACGCACCTCGTCCCGGCCAACGCGGACCTCCTGTCTAATCTGGACTCTTACTGGCATTACAAGTGGATGCAGAGGATATTCGATGAAGGCTACCCGCCGGAGTTCGATCCCCTGACGTATCCGATGTACGGGGGCCTCGAGCACGGCAGCGACCCCGCGTATCTTGCGAAACGCGACGGCGTGTCATTCGGCCTCGTGCAGGCGAACACGCCCATGCTCATGCAGCTGACGTATGCCTCGTTCGCCCTGATGTTCAAGGGCTTCGGCCTGAGCCTGTACGGGGTCGCGATGCTGCTGCCGGGAATCCTCGGCGCCTTGACCGTGGTCATGACGTACCTCCTGATGAAGGAGATGTTCCACGACATGCCGCCGTACAACCAGATAGCCGCATTCGCTGCGGCCTTCATGCTGATGCTGAGCCCGGCGCTCGCCATGAACTCCACCGCCACCAACCCCGAGGACGACAGCTTCGGGATGTTCCTTTCCGTGGCAGCCCTCTTCCTGTTCTTCGCCTCATACCACAGGAGGAGCTACAAGTATTCTGTCCTCTCAGGACTCGCCTTCCTCATGCTGAGGCTCGGGTGGGGGGGAGGCTCGTACGCGATGCTCACAGTAGGGGTTTTCGGGGCAACGTACCCAATCGCTGCGTACATAAGGAACAAAAACGCTGCCGAACACCTGCCTTACGTCCTGATACCGTCGGTTTTCTACCAGCTCATAGGCCTGTTCGCGCACGCCAGGGGCAGCATGCCCGTAATCCACCCGCTGTCCCCGATAGAGATGTACCCGCTCATGATAACGGTCGGCCTATCGCTAATCCTCGAGATGTTGAGGGTGCGGAGCAACGGGCCGTTGGCCTCGGGAAGCGGCTCTCTCGAGGGCAGGTGCGCGGACTGGGTCGAGGGCAACATCAAGGTTCTAGGTACCTTGGCCCTCGCGGCCGGGATTCTTGTCCTGACACTGTACAGGGGGCCGATGGAGTTCTACAACTTCTTCTATCAGATACTGCTCTCCCCGGCCCAGAAGAGCATCGTCCACCAGACGGTCTCAGAGCAGAACGCAATGGCTAACTCGTTAAGCGAGTTCCTGCAGGAGGGCCAGCAGAGGTACGGGATGGGCCTGGTGTACGGCCTCCTGATGATACCGGTGATGGCGTGGCTGGTCTACCAGAGGGGCAGCGTGGGCGCCCTGTTCCTCCTGATATGGAGCATCCCGATGATGTGGGGGGCGTATAACAAGAGCGCGTGGATTTTCGCCTCAAGCGTCTCGGTGACGGCCCTCGGCGCCTCCGTAGGCCTGTTCGCTGCCGCAGACAGGAAGGAGCTGCAGGGCCTGAGGATTATCGGCACTATCCTCCTCCTGTTCATACCCGTCTTCTATATCCCCATGTTCGGGCCCTGGGAGTACGGGAAGTTCGTGGGCTATGTGCCGATGCACATGGGTCCGACGAGCGACATATACTACTGGCAGCCGGCCCTCGAGTGGCAGAGGGACAACACCGCACCGGGAGACGCCATCCTGACGTGGTGGGATTACGGGCACTGGCTGACTGCGGTGTCGCATAGGCCCGTCCTGATAGACAACCTCCAGGCAGACTATTTCGAGATACAGGACGTAGCCCGGTTCTTCATGAACAAGACCGACGAGGAGGACGCCTTCAGGACGGTGGAGGCCTATGACGCGGCCTACAGGAGGTACGACCCGGCCTGGGGCTTGAGGTACGTGATGATTGACTGGACGATGATAGGCAAGGGCAGCGCCCTCCACTATATCGCCACGGGGGACATAGAGAACGCCACCCCCGGATCCTGGAAGAATTACATCACATGCGGATTCGCGCCCGAGATGAGCCAGCTGGACGAGCAGCTCGTGGTGGGCGCCAACGGCAGCTTCTCGAAGGTGAGGCGCGTGGTCTTCAACTGCATGGGCGAGCTTGCCGTCGTCTTCGAGATACAGGGGGACGGCATATCCGACATATCGGTCGAGACGAGGTACGGCCAGAGGATACCCTGGAGCACGTACATGAGTGCCCAGGACGTGAGCCTCCTTGGCGTGCAGCCGTTCCTCGCGCCCAACGAGGCGGAGAGGGTGCCGAGCATACTGTACTGCGCCATCAACTACCCTAGGCTGCCGGCGAACACGATATGCAGGCTGCCGCAGTTCACGACGCTCGTCTACGTGCCGCAGGAGTTCCACGAGTTCATGATGACGAGGCTGTACCTCACCAAGTACGCGGACGAGTACCGCCGCCTGGGCTTGTACAACAGGGAGCCAAGGCCGCTCAGCCACTTCAGGGAGGTGCCGGACAGGAACGGGGACGGGACGCCGGACGGGGAGTTCAGCTTCGGCTTCGTGAGAAGCTACGACATAGACTACAGGGTCTTCAACGGCACTGGCTCCTGAGTTTACGGGCAGGGATCGCCACCCGCAATTGCAGTTATCAGGCTGTATGCCACGGCGACTATGATCAGCCCTATCATCGCGTTCACGGCTATGTTCTTGCCCTGCTTCCTCGCGCCCGGGTCGTCTGCGCCGTAGGCGTATTTCGCGCCCCCGTAGATGAACATCAATAGGGCGAGCCACCAGGCGAGGCTCGCGGCCTCGGGTATCAGGGAGCATATCGTGTCCGCTATTATTTCCGCCGGATTCACCGCCCCCTGAGCCGACACGGCCGCCGCGGCCGCCAGGGCGGCCGCCACCGCAAATGTTATCGCCAGTCTTCGTTTCATCTTAAGCTTTACTAGCACCCCACGGCCCCCGCTACGCCTAGCATCGCCCCGATTGCGTCGATGACCTCCTTTGCTATCATGATGATTATCATCGCGATGACCGCCGCGCTGCATATGCCCAGGGCCTGCTTCCTCGCGCCCGGGTCGTCGGCCGAGTACGCGTACTTGGCGCCGCCGTAGACGAACATCAGGATTCCTAGGGTGTTGCCTATCCGCCGGATGGCCCCGACAAGGTCGACACATATGAAATTGCGTATCGGATCCAGGTAGCCCGCTGATACTGGTGTCGCTAACGCCATTAGCGCCAGGCACGCAAGCGCAACCAGAAGGACCGGCCTTTTACCATCCATCCTCATACCCCCGGGCATAGTAACATGCCCCCCATGGCAGCCCTAACGCCCGTTATCAAAGTTATGATTACGCCGCCTATAATAGCGTGTATGCACATCTCCTTGCCCTGTTTGCGGCCGCCGGGGTCGTCGGCGCTGTACACGTATTTGCCGGCCCCGTAGAGGAACATTATGCCTACCAGGGTGGGTCCTACGTTAGTGAATATGATAGTGTATAATGCCGCCACTATGCTGCACGGCACGTCCTCTATCGCCGCCTGGGCGAGCGTCGCCGATGCCAGAAGCGCCAGGGCCGCCTTCTTGTATGCCGTGTTTTTCATGCTGTGGGGCAGGTTGGCGCCGCCCCGAATATCAGGGTCATCACCGCCGTGTACATCAGGAACAGTAGGCCGCCCACTATCGCCTGTATGAAGATGTTCTTGCCGGACTTCCGCCCGCCGGGGTCGTCGGCGCCGTAGGCGTACCGTATCGCCCCGTAGACCATCATGATGAACACGAGGGAGGGTATGACGACGTCCATCGCGTTGTAGAAGTTCATCAGTATCCTACAGGGCGTGCGCCTGAATGTGTCGACCAGTTGCGCAGATGCGGCGGACGCTAAAAGCCCTAATACCGCGGCTACAACCGGCTTTTTCATCGTGTGCATTGCCCCTTTGTTTAGAGGAACAAGGATGGGTCGCATGCGGTCCAACCGACCAATATGCTAGCGGCGAAGCTGGATAGCGCTATTATTATCCCGCCTATCAATGCGTGTATGCACGTCATCTTCCCGGCCTTCCTCCCCCCGGGGTCGTCGGCAGAGAACGTGTATTTGACGCCGCCGTATATGAACATCAGTATCACCATGGTGGGGGCGATTGTTTCCAGGGTAAAGCGGACGCTGTTTATGACCCTGCA
Source organism: Candidatus Altarchaeota archaeon (assembly GCA_041306075.1). Classification (GTDB taxonomy): domain Archaea; phylum Altiarchaeota; class Altiarchaeia; order IMC4; family SCGC-AAA252-I15; genus JAHIYG01. The sequence goes on along the minus strand of JBFYKH010000045.1, from coordinate 1,316 downwards.
GACGGTTCTACACATCAGGCTGGCGGTACAGTCGAACTGTGCATCGACAAGCGTTATCAGGGAAAACAGCACCGCCATAGTAACAAACCAAGCTAAAACTTTCATAATCAACCTCCGTTACCTTCTAATTAGGTACTGACAATATTTTGGTTTCCAGGGAATAAAAATGGCTTCGGACCGCCTATCGGCGTTGGGGACTACGCACTCCTGAAGAATCCCCTGCGGAACCGGGACTAGAGCTCGAACTCGTAGGTGTCGAGTATCTTCTGCTCTGTAGGCCTCTTCACCTCGGCCGTGACCTTGACGTACTCCTCGAGGCCGGAGCCGCGCACCTTCTCCTTCAGTAGGCCGTCGACCTGGTATATCCCGGCGGAGTTGGTCATCTCTATCTTCAGGGTGATGGGCTTCTCCTTCGTCGACTCTATCTTCACGTTCCTTATGGACTGGGCGGACACGCTGTGTATGTTCTTCTCCCCGATGGAGAAGGGTATCCTGCTCCTGCCCTCGGCCATGTCTAGGGCGTCGGCTATCCTCACCACCCCGGCCTCCACGGTTAGGGGCGTGTATTCGGTGGAGTGGGATATTATGGCGTGGAGGGCCTCCCCGTAGATTATCGTCCTGCCCTTGACGTCGTAGAGGCTTTCGATGAGCCGCCGGATCATAGGCGCCGCCACGGGTATGCTGAAGCGGGCGTGCTCCTGCCGGTGCACTATGTGGCCGACGTCGTGCATGCACGACGCGAGGAAGACGACGACCTCGGCGTCCTGGGGCGTCATCTTGTGGTTCTTCACCACCGACGGCTCGACGCCCGCCCTCATGAGGTTCCTGAGCATGAGGAGGGCCGCGTTCGTCACTATGGCGACGTGTGTGGGGCCGTGGTCGGACATGTGGCTCCTGTCGATTGCGGTTATGTTGCTCGCCGACCACATGGTCTGCAGTTCGACGTCCGCGTTCACGAGCTCCAGGAGCCTCCCGAGCTTCTCGTTGTCGTTCACCGGCACGTTCAAGGCCATTGTTTAGGATATGTATGCGGCGACTTAAAGCCTACGCGGGGTATGCCTCCACCAGGATGTCCGCCCCCATCCTGATGACGGACGCGAACCTGAGCCCCGCCGCCTCCGTAAGCTCCCTTATCGGCGGCCCCTTGAAGGCGGGGATGTTCGCGCCGAGCATCAGCTTCGGCGCTATGAAGAGGATGTATTTGTCGACCACGCCGGCCTTCACGGCGGCGGCGTTGACAGCACCGCCGCCTTCGATGAGCACGGATGTGACTCCGTCTCCGCCGAGCTTAGCCATGAGGCGGGGGATGTCGACCT
>JBFYKH010000044.1:0-18631 GCA_041306075.1 Candidatus Altarchaeota archaeon | reverse complement strand
TCGCCCACAACGAGCTTATCCTGTATAGGCCGGGTTACGGCACGTTCAGGGGGTTGAAGGGGAAGAGGAAGGAGGAGTTCTTCAGGTTCGTTCACTCGGTCGGGGAGTTGGAGAACGGGGTTAGCAGGAACACGGACAAGAGGCGGGTTTACATCGATTTGGAGGATAACATCGTCTATACGGCGAACACCCAGTACGGGGGCAACACCATCGGCTTGAAGAAGCTTGCGATGAGGTTCGCCATACAGAAGGCCTGCGGGGAGGACTGGCTGTGCGAGCATATGTTCGTCATGGGCGTGCACGGTCCGAAGGGTAGGACTACGTATTTCACCGGGGCTTTCCCGTCCGCTTGCGGGAAGACCAGCACTTCGATGGTTCCGGGGGAGACTATCGTGGGCGATGACATCGCGTATCTTAGGGTTATCAGGGGTAAGGTCAGGGCAGTGAATGTCGAGAGGGGTTTGTTCGGCATCATCGCTGACGTGAATTCGAGGGATGATCCTGCGATTTACCGGGCTTTGACTACGCCGAGGGAGATTATCTTCTCCAACGTTTTGGTTGATGCTGGTAGGATGCCGTATTGGATTGGGAAGGACGGGGCGTCTCCGGATCGGGGGAGGAACCATACCGGCGACTGGTTTTTGGGCAAGAAGGATTCCGAGGGCAAGGATGTGACGCCTTCGCACAAGAATGCGAGGTATACTATCGCGATTGACGAGTTGGAGAACAAGGACGCGCATGCGGACGACCCAAAGGGCGTGGAGGTCGGCGGGTACATCTACGGGGGCCGGGACTCGGACACTAACGTGCCTGTGATGGAGGCTTTCGACTTCGCGCACGGGATTTTGACGATGGGCGCGGCGATCGAGAGCGAGACTACGGCGGCGACGCTCGGCCAGGAGGGCGTTAGGACGTTTAATCCGATGAGCAACATCGATTTCCTGTCGGTGCCTATCGGCAGGTACGTGAAGGCCAACCTCGACTTTGTGAAGCGGGCGAAGAAGGCTCCGAGGGTGTTCGCGACCAATTATTTCATAAGGGGCGGTGACGGGAAGTATCTGACTTCCAAGGATGACAAGCGGGTCTGGCTGAAGTGGATGGAGCTGAGGGTCCACGGCGACGTCAGTGCGGTGAAGACGCCGGTCGGGTATGTCCCGAGGTATGAGGATTTGGAGAGGCTTTTCAAGGAGGTTCTCGGCCGCAATTACACGAGGGAGCAGTATGATGAGCAGTTCAAGTTCAGGTCTCTTGAGCTTTTGGCGAAGATTGACAGGGTCGAGGTCATATACAGGGAGAAGGTTCCTGACGCTCCGAAACGGCTTTTCAGCGCGTTTGACAGGCAGCGGGCGAGGATTGAGGCCGCCAGGGAGAAGTTCGGCGACTATATTCCGCCTGTGAAGTTCATTAAGTAGCAGGCTGTTTGTTTTACCATGAGGGGGGTCTTTCTTGCGGCGGCCTTGCTGGTTTGCCTGCATGCCGTCTCGGCAGAGGAGTTTTACGCCGACGTCTTGTTTGACGTCGACTCTTCCGGGAGGTCTTCGGTTTCGGGGCGGGCGAATCATCCGTTCCTTGCGGAGGGGGTTGTGGATTCGCTGACTTCCATGAGGGGTGGCGTCTGGCTGTTCAATCTGACTTTGCCGGAGGGGGACGTCTTCAGCGAGTACGTGTATGCTGTGAGGCTTCCGGAGGATGCGGCGGTGAATTACGTCAAGTCCGGGGGGCAGTTCAGGATTGTCACGGACGGGGGGAGGATTACCGTCAGGGGCGTGGGTGAGGGGCGGTTGAGCGCGGTGGTGCAGTATAGCATCCTTGAGAGGGAGTCTGGCGTGCCGGTTTACGTTTATGTTGCCGCGGCGGCTGCGTTGGCGGGCGGTGCGGGGCTTGTGTTGTATTCGCGCTCCAGGAGGGTTAGTCCCGTTGTTGGCGGGGGCGTGCTCACGGACAGGCAGAGGGACATCTTGGGGATTGTGTCCGGGGAGGGCAGGCCGGTGAATCAGGCGCTGGTGTGCGAGAGGCTGGGGCTGCCTAAGTCGTCGGTCTCAAGGAATGTCGACGGCCTTGTGAGGATGGGCTTGTTGAGGAAGACGAGGACTGGCATGAGCACCATGCTTTCCCTGCCTGATGCGAAATAGTTCCGGGCTGTTCCGGCGTTTTCCGGCTTTTCCGGCGAAAAGGACTTATGCTGTTCCAGCCTGTAGGTTATTGCGCGCAGTTGGGCGCGGCATATGAGGTGAAAGGATGAAAAGGAATTTCGCCCTGGCGGCTTGCGCCTTGCTTTTGCTTGGCGCTGTCGCGTGGGCTCAGGAGTCGGACGACGGCCAGGAGGAGTTGGACTTCTCTTCAGGCCTCGGAGCCAAGGTCAGGCTGATGCAGTTGGAGGCCGCCTTGGAGAGGAATATAGCGTGGGGGGAGGATATAGTATCCGCCGTCGAGGCTGATGGCGGCGATGCGGGCGGCCTGTCCGCCATACTCGCCGAGATGAGGGCGCTTAAGGGGGAGGTGGCTGCCATCGAGCCCGGCCGAGGGGAGGAGGCGGCTCAGGAGTTCGTCGACATCAAGGCGACGGCCAGGGAGCTTACCCGGGAGTTCAGGGTGGAGGCCAGGGGGCTGTTGGCCCCTGATGAGGCGGATGGTCTCAGGGACGCTCTCAGGGAGAGGGACAGGGGGGAGAATGGGAACCTGAGCGGGGAGATTAGCAGGTTCCGCCATGAGTACAACGCAGAGAGGGCTTCAGACGCGTTTGACCTCCTTGGCGCGCCGAACCAGGAGCTTGTCGACGCCGTCAAGTCCGGGGAGGCGAGCTGGGGTGATGTCATGAAGTACGTCAACGGCGTCATCAAGGGCATGGACGGCCAGGAGAGGAAGCAGGCCAAGACCGCCTTCAAGGAGAAGGATTCCCAGAGGGTCGTGTTCGGGCGGGCGCTGTCCGGCATGGTCAGGTACAGGATGATGGAGCGCCTGAACCAGAGCATGGAGGAGAGGATGGAGCATGCCGACGAGCTCAACCTCACCGACGAGGAGAGGGAGAGGCTTGAGGGAAGGATGGAGAACGTCTCCGACAGGCTCGAGAGGATAAGGGACCACATGGAGGCGGTCATCGACAAGTGGGTCCAGAAGAGGACGGACAACATAGAGAGGCATGTGGAGATGCTCGAGAACAGGACGGATAAGCTGACCGGGAGGATGGAGGACCGGCTCTCGTCCGGCAACCTCACCGGCAAGCAGGAGGATATGCTTGAGGACCGCCTGGAGAAGTTCCAGGACAGGAGCGACGGCATGAACGGGAGGATGCAGGGCAGGCTGGAGGACGTAGAGGAGAAGGGTAACAGGATGAAGGGGAAGTTCGGGATTTCCGGGGGGGATGAGGAATGAACCGGAGTTTGGTTTCGGCCCTTCTGGCGTTGGTCGTCCTGTACTCGGGATGCATGAGCGGTTCGACTACGCAGTCGGCGACCGAGGACACGCTGTCGCCGGCGGACGACCTTCAGCCGGGCGACGTCGACATCCGGCAGCTAGGGGAGAACGACACTGTGGAGATAGGCGAGATGCTGTAGTCTCCCGGAACGTTTTTCCAGGGGCGGCGTAGTCGGCCGCCCCACATCTTCTTTTTTCGTCGTTTACGGCTGTTTTAGGCATTTATGCGCTTTTTTGTGGCGTGTGTCTCTTCGGGCGTATGCCGGCTGGTTAGGTTGGTTACTGTGTGTTTTTTAAGGCGGCTCTGCAGTATATATTCAGACATGGATAGGAAGGGTTCGTTCGTCTATAGGAACGTCGTCTTAGGTGAGGATTACGTCAGTTGGAACCCTATATTGAAGTTGCTGCTCTTGCTTAGGCTGCGGGCGTAGAGTCATATTGGATTCTATGGTCCGCCGCGCGATATGATGGCTAGAGTGTTTTATGTCCTTTCGGGAGGTGTTTTCGATGAATCAGTTCATGTATGACAGGATGGCGGAGTGCGGGCGTAAGCCGAAGAAAATGAAGGTCTTCGACACGACGCTCAGGGACGGGGAGCAGACGCCGGGAGTCAACTTCACGCTGGATGACAAGGTCAGGGTCGCTGAGGCGCTGTCGAGGCTGGGCGTCGACTACATCGAGGCCGGGTTCCCGGTGTCGAGCGATGGGGCTTTCAAGGCCGTCAAGGAGATTGCGGGCATGAAGCTTAAGGCGGATGTCGTGGGGCTTGCGCGGTGTGTCGAGAAGGACTTGGACGCGGCGATGGCCGCGGAGGTGGACATGGTCCACGTCTTCATCGGGACTTCTCCCATCCACAGGCGTTACAAGCTGAAGATGAGCCGGGGGGAGGTGGTTGAGGCTGCCGAGCGTAGCATACAGTACGTGAAGGACGGCGGCTTCAGGGTCCATTTCAGCCCGGAGGACGCCTGCAGGACGGAGCTCGGCTTCCTGAAGGAGGTTTGCGCCCTCGCGGACGGGATGGGGGTGGAGCACATCAACATCCCGGATACGGTGGGCGTGATGACGCCGCAGGCCATGAGCTGGCTGATTGGCGAGCTGAAGGAGGGCGTGGATACGCCGCTTGCCGTACACTGCCACAACGACTTCGGGATGGCTTCCGCGAACACTGTCGCCGCGGTCGTAGCGGGCGCTGAGGTGCCGCATGTAACGGTGAACGGGCTCGGGGAGAGGGCGGGGAACGCGGACCTGGAGCAGGTGGTGATGGCGTTGAATATGATTCACGGCGTCGGTTCCCGGGTCAACGCCAAGAGGATTTGGGAGACGTCGCGGCTTGTGGAGAGGCTTTCAGGCGTGAAGGTGATGCCTAACTTCCCGATTGTGGGCGGGAACGCGTTCGCCCATGAGAGCGGGGTCCACGTGCACGGGATACTGGCGAAGGCCGCCACTTATGAGGCCATAGCCCCGGAGGCCGTGGGCGCGAAGAGGAGGATTGTGCTCGGCAAGCTGGTCGGCATGCACAGCGTCCGCGACAAGCTGAGGGGGATGGGCGTGAGGGTCGGGGAGGCGGAGGCGAGGGACATCACCGCGAAGGTGAAGGACCTGGCCGACAAGGGCAAGAGGGTGACCGAGGAGGATTTGCAGGCGATAGCAGAGGACATGCTGGGGCGCGGGAAGAAGAGGGAGAGGCTCGTGGAGCTGAAGGACATGGCGTTGCACGCCGAGTACGGCCAGAGGCCGTCTGCGACGGTGGCGTTGAAGGTGAGGGGCCGGGACAGGTATGCGAAGGAGACGGGCGTCGGGCCCGTGGACGCGACGTTGAACGCGATACGGGCGGCGGTCGGCGACAAGGACATCCAGTTGGACGAGTACCATCTCGACGCCATCACCGGGGGCTCGAACGCGCTCGCGGACGTCAGCATCAGGGTCAGCAAGAACGGGGACAGCACGATGGCCAGGGGAGTACACGAGGACGTTGTCATGGCTTCGGTGATAGCTTTCATCAACGGAGTAAACCGAATCGTGAAGAAATGACAGCGGGGTGAGCGTAAGCGAACCCCGCACATTTTTCGCCAGCCTTTTTGTTAAAAAGGCTGGGGGGCAGCACGATGGCCAGGGGAGTACACGAGGACGTTGTCATGGCTTCGGTGATAGCCTTCATCAACGGAGTAAACCGAATCGTGAAGAAGTAACCGGCCCCTTTAATAATATGGGCTAGTAATTTACTTTGCAATGAGGTCTGACAGGATTAAGAGGGGCGTGGAGAGGACGCCCAACAGGGCGCTCCTTTATGCCACGGGCATAGGCAGGCAGGGCATCGAGAAGCCGTTCATCGGCATCGCGTCTTCCTACAGCGACATCGTCCCGGGGCACGTGGACATGCGCCAGCTGGAGCGCTTCATCGAGCGGGGGGTGGAGTCGGCGGGGGGTACGCCGTTCATCTTCGGGGTTCCGGCCATCTGCGACGGGATTGCGATGGGGCATTACGGGATGAGGTATTCGCTCCCCTCCAGGGAGCTCGTGGCAGATGAGGTGGAGTCGATGGCGCAGGCTAACGCGCTCGACGGCCTCGTCCTCCTCACCAACTGCGACAAGATCACGCCTGGCATGCTGATGGCCGCCGGGAGGGTTGACATCCCGGTGGTCGTCGTGACCGCGGGGCCGATGATGTCGGGGCTCTACAGGGGCAGGAAGCTTTCGCTCGTGAAGGACACGTTCGAAGCCGTCGGCCGCTACCAGGCCGGCAAGATGTCGAGGGAGGAGCTGTCTTGCGTGGAGTCGGAGGCGTGCCCGGGCTGCGGCAGCTGCCAGGGGCTCTATACCGCGAACACGATGGCCTGCCTCACGGAGGCGATGGGTCTCAGCCTCACCGGCTGCGGGACCGCGCTGGCGGTTTCCGCGAAGAAGAAGAGGATATCGTATGACAGCGGCAGGAGGGTCGTCGAGCTCGTGCGGAAGGGGCTTACGGCGAGGAGGATTCTGACGAAGAACGCGTTGCACAACGCGGTCGTCGTCGACAATGCGATGGGCGGGTCCACGAACACCACCCTGCACCTGCCGGCGATAGCGCATGAGGCGGGCGTCGACTTCAGGCTCGAGTATTTCGACGAGATATCCAGGAGGACGCCGCACATCACGAACATGGCTCCCGGCGGGGAGCATCTCATGGAGGACCTTGAGGCTGCCGGAGGCATACCGGGGGTCCTGCACCAGTTGCGGGGCGTCCTCAAGCCGAGCCCGACCGTGAACGGCAGGAACATAATGAAGATAGCCGAGGCCGGGAGGGTGTATGACGAGGACGTCATCAGGCCGCTGGGGAGGCCTTACCACAGGGAGGGGGGCATAGCAGTCTTGAAGGGGAATCTCGCCCCCGAGGGCGCGGTCGTGAAGCAGAGCGCGGTCGCCGAGAAGGCGTTGAGGATTAAGGGCCCTGCGAGGGTCTTCGACCTGGAGGAGCATGCGATGAGGGCGATACTCGAGGGGAAGATCAAGGCCGGCGACGTCGTGGTCGTCCGCTACGAGGGCCCGAAGGGCGGGCCGGGCATGAGGGAGATGCTAAGCCCCACCGCGGCGATAGCGGGGATGGGCTTGTCAGAGTCCGTAGCCCTCATAACCGACGGAAGGTTCTCGGGCGGGACGAGGGGGCCGTGCATCGGCCACGTCAGCCCCGAGGCCGCCAGCTGCGGGCCGATAGCGTATGTCAGGGAGGGGGACGTCATCGACGTCGACATACCGGGCAGGAGGCTCGACCTCGTCGTCTCTGAGAGGGAGATGGAGGAGAGGATGAGGAAGTGCAGGGTGAAGCCGACGCGGGCTAGGGGCTGGCTCTTGAGGTACAGCAAGCTCGTGCAGAGCGCGGCGAGGGGAGCGATACTCGAGTGAAGTGTCGCCATGTTCTTTGTTTGGTGGGATTCATGAGGGGGGGGCACAGGGTCATTCTGGTCATCCGCGACGGGTGGGGTTACCGGAGGGAGCGCAGCGACAACGCCATATTGGGGACGCCGACGCCGCGGACTGACAGGCTGATGGCCGGGTACCCGAACGTGCTCCTTGACGCCTGCGGGGAGGCGGTGGGGCTGCCGCAAGGGTATCAGGGCAACAGCGAGGTCGGCCATATGACGATAGGCTCCGGCAGGATAATCTTCCAGTCCATGGAGAGGATTAACCGCTCTATCAGTGAGGGGGACTTCTACGGGATTCCGGAGTTCCTTGAGGCGGTGGGCAACTGTAAGAGGAGGGGTTCCAGGCTCCATCTGGTAGGCCTCCTGCAGAGCGAGGGCGTCCACGCCCATGAGGAGCACCTCTACGCACTCCTTGAGCTGTGCCGGAGGGAGGCTTTCAGGGACGTCTGCGTCCACGTGGTGACGGACGGCCGCGATGCGCCTGTGGCCGACAGCCTCAAGCATATGGCCAAGCTCGCTGAGAGGATGAAATCTCTTGGCGTGGGCGAGGTGGCGACAGTCTCCGGAAGGTATTACCTGATGGACAGGAACAGCAGGTGGGACAGGGTCAAGGCCGCATACGATTGCGTCATGGACGGCGTCTGCGCCGGGGAGTTCGCGGACCCCCTGGAGCATGTGAGGCTGTGCCACGGGAGGGGGGAGACGGACGAGTTCATCGTCCCTGCGAAGGCGAGGGGGTACGGGGGGGTCGGGGTCGGGGACTCGATGGTATTCTTTAACTTCAGGACCGACAGGACGAGGCAGTTCACTAAGGCGGTGGTCGAGGACGGCTTCGACGGCTGGCAGCGAAAGAGGAGGGACGTCTTCTTCGTGGCGATGACGCAGTTCTACTCGCCCATGAACGCGAGGGTCGCGTTCAAGGACCAGGAGCTGAGGAACCTGCTCGGCGACGTGGTGTCCCGGGCGGGGCTCAGGCAGCTCAGGATAAGCGAGACCGAGAAGTACGCGCACGTGACCTTCTTCTTCAACGGGCAGGTGGAGAAGCCGTATCCCCTCGAGGAGAGGGTTCTCGTCGAGTCACCGAAGGTCGCGACCTACGACCTGGAGCCGAAGATGAGCGCCTACGAGGTGACCGACAGGCTCGTTGGGGAGATTGGCCGTGGAGTCCACGACTTCATCGTCGTCAACCTCGTCAACTGCGACATGGTAGGCCACACGGGCGTCGTGGAGGCGATACACCGGGCGGTAGCCGCCGTCGACGAGTGCACAGGGAGGATAGTCGACGCCGGACTCGGCCAAGGCTACACGCTCTTAGTGTTCGCCGACCACGGCAACGCGGAGGACCAGACGCCGGAGTGGAGGACGAGCCATACCATAAATCCGGTGCCGCTCATACTCGTCTCGAAGGATGATGGCCTCAGGGGAGTTAGGCTCAGGGAGGGCAGGGGCCTGCGGGACATAGCTCCCACGGTACTGGCGCTCATGGGCGTACCACAACCGGAGGAGATGACGGGGGAGAGCCTCCTCTTACGTTAGCCGACCGGCGCCCTAACCCTTTTTCTTCCCCTTCGCCCGCTCTGCCTTGGCCGCCTCCCACAGGCGGCTTAGTATGGGGCTGATGCCGGTCTTGCGCATCGACTTGAATTCCTCTTCAGTCAGCCTGAGGACCGATTCCCCGTCCTTTATGACGTAGTATTTTCCCCCCTTGTCGGCGTACAGTTCCATGCCCCCTCAGCCCGAGAGTATCGTATGTCGTTTATGGATAAAAGTCTACTTCCACATCTTCCAGACGTCCTTCGTGACTTCCTGTATGAACTCTATCCGCTCGACTTCGGGCAGGCGCAGCTCGTGGGCTTTGCCCGCCGTATCCCATATCACGGTCTTCTTGTCCAGGCTGCCCACGTAGCCCAGGAGGCCTCCTGCGGTGGTGAGCACCGTGGCGAGGAATATGTTCTGGGCCGGCGGCTGGCTCCTGAAGTCGTTGAAGTAGAAGAATGTGAGGTATAGGGCGAAGCCGAGGACGAACCCGGACATCATGAGGAAGAGGCTGTAGACGTACTCCTCGGTTATGGAGGCTATGTGGTGGAGGAATATCACGTCGTCGTCCAGTTCCAGGCTGACCTGGGTCCTGGCGAGCTTGGGCCGCTCGTAGAAGCGCTGCTGCCACCACCCGTAGAGTATGGCTGCTGTCAAGGCTATGGCGCCAAGGCCTGCTATGAAGGAGAGCCCCAGGTCTAACATAAGGATAAATGAGGAATGCGTGCATTAAAAGCGGCCGGGCCTGAGTATGCCCTTCTCTGTCAGGTAGGCGGTCACGTATCTGGCTGGGGTGACGTCGAAGGCGGGATTGTATGCCTTGCATCTCCGCGGGGCTATGGAGACTGATGCGCCGCGGCCGGTAATCCGGGTCACCTCGTCGGGAGACCGTTCCTCGATGGGTATCTTCCCGCCGTTTCGGCATCTCCTGTCGATTGTGGATGAGGGGGCGGCGACGTAGAAGGGTATCCCGTTCTCGCGGGCGAGGACCGCCTTCCCGTAGGTGCCTATCTTGTTGGCGAAGTCGCCGTTGCCCGCTATCCTGTCGGCGCCGACTATGACGAGGTCTACTTTCCCCGCCCGCATGATGTGGCCTGCTGCGTTGTCTGCTATGAGGGTGCAGGGTATGCCTTCCTCCATGAGCTCCCAGGCTGTGAGCTTCGCGCCCTGGAGGCGGGGGCGGGTCTCGTCGACCCAGACGTGCGCCGTCCTGCCCTCCTTCTTCGCGACCCTGAGGGGGGCGAGCGCCGTCCCCCAGTCGACGCACGCTATCGCCCCGGCGTTGCAGTGGGTGAGCACGTCCATGCCATCCCTTATGAGTCCCGCTCCGTGGACGCCTATCATCCTGCAGCGTTCGGCCGATGCGTCGGCGTATGCGTCCGCCTTCCTAACCCCCTCCAGCGCGGACGACATGTAGTAGTCGAGGCCGTCCTTGAGGTCGTAGGCTGTCGGCCGCGTCTTAAGGAGCATCGCGTACGCCATGTTCAGGTCGACCCCCGTTTTTTCCGCTAGCGCCATCCCATAGCATCCTGTCGCGCCTATGGCGGGGGCTCCGCGCACCGCCATCGTCTCGATGGCGTCCGCGACTTCGCGGACGCTCCTGAGGGCCAGCACCCTGAGCCTCCAGGGCAGCTGCCGCTGGTCTATGAGCCGTACTCCGCGGCCGTCCATCCAGACGCTCCTGTAGTCTCTGCCACGTATTTTCACAGCGTTGCCTTCAGCGCATGAGGAAGACCGCCACCCCGAGGAGTATCCTGATGGCGACCCATATGAAGTAGTTTATGCCGACGGCCGCGAGCGCCCGCCATACGCCGCACTCGTACACCAGGTTGATGGTGAGGGCGGGCATCACGACGCCCGCCAGGAGGCCGAATGCCACGAGAAGCACCATCATCGTGGCGAGGGACTGCGCCACCGAGGCCAGCCCGTCCTCCGCCGTCACCGCCGACGGCGCCGTGAAGACCATGACTGCCATGAAGCCGGCGGCCACGATGCCCGTGAGTATCGCGTTCATCATCAGGGTCTTGAACGCGCGGTTGATGGAGGATGTGTCTATGTCGGCGAGCGACGTCGACACGTGCAGCACCAGGGTTTCGGCGACGAGCGCCGCCGCCAGGGCGGCCGAGGCCGCGAAGCCGAGGAACCATTGCCCTATCATCAGCCCCATGACGGACGGCGCCGCTATGAGCGCGAGGGCCGCGAGCGTCGCCCAGAGGGGGGCGTCGTCGAGCGGCGCATTTGAGACCCCCTCAAGGACCTTCTTGGCCGTGTACTTCGGCTCCCAGTAGTGCTCGTACTTCTTCGTCTCGAGCTGGTTGCGCAGGTAGTCTATGTACTGGTGGCCGTCCGACAGCTCGACCATGTCGAGTTCGGATTCTAGCTCGCTTCTGCGCATGGACATTGAGCTCTTTATGGCGTCCGCCTCCTTCGAGGTTATGGCGCCGACGGACTTGTCTGATTCCGCCTTGGCCTCGGCCCTGCCGGTCTCGCCAAGGGAATCCTCTATCGACGTCATGTGCGCAGCTTTGACGGCGGGCAGCTGCGAGTGGACGGCGGCCATGTGCTTCTGGAACTTGTCCCGGTCTATCTTGCCTTCCGCGTGGAGGCGGCTCAGCCGGTCGGCGAGGCTGACGGCGTGCCTCGCCTTGTATACGAAGTCTGATTCGGCGCCCATGGTAGAACCTTACGAGCGGCGGTTAATATCCTCCCACTTCAGGAGCGCCTCGTGTATTTTGACGACGGCGTCCGCAGCCTCGCCGAGGCTCCTGTCCATGCAGACTATCCCGTGGCCGCGTATCACGGCGTATTGCGCGTGCTCGAGCGCCTTCGCCGCCTGGAATGCCTGCTCTTCGGTGCCGTAGTGGAGCCCCCCTCCGGTGGAGTGTATGCCGAGCGTCATCTTCAGTTTCCCGGCCCATTTCTGCGCGGGGTCGTCGTGGACGTGGACGACTGCGTTGGCGAGGGGGAATGTGCGGTATATCACCCAGTGCATGGGCGTCTCGCTCGAGGGTTCGGCGGCGCCTGCGACCTCGGCCCGCCGGAAGTCGAAGTCTAGGACTTCGACTAGGTCTTCCCGCATCATATGCCCTTTGTTGACCCCGCCCCGCGTGATGAGCATGCCGGAGGGGGTCCTGACGCTGATGTTGCCGGCGTTCCCGGGCGTGAGGCCGAGCGCGTCCAGTCTCCGGCCTGCTTCGAGTATCGAGTCTGCGAGGCTCCGGTCCGGTTCGGTGTCTTTCCTGTAGGCCGTGACGAATTTCCGCCCCGCGTAGTCTTCGCCGTATTTCAATGCAGTCGTCCTCCTATGCGTTCCGCTGGTGCCTGGAGCGCAGGTAGTCGACGTAGTCGTCTGCGGTGTATGACTCCATCGCCTTGCGCTCCTCCTTGAGTTTCAGGAAGGCTTCCCTCACCTCGCCCAGGCGCGAGCGGTACTCCGCCAGGTTCAGGGTGCCGGGGGCGGCTGTTATTGCAGACAGCTCGATTTCCTTGTCGGACAAAATCTTGTCCATCATCCGCAGGTTGACTGCCTTGGTCTCTAGTATGCTCGCCTCCAACGCCCGGGCCATGCGGCCGAGCCGGCCGGCGTCGAGCGTGCCTGTGGAGCGCACAGCCTCCATCTTCCGCTTGAGTTCGAGCAGCTTCAGCGCCCGAACCTTGAAGTCAAACTCCGCGACCATTATATGAGCCTCGCCATGAGTATCTCGTCGTAGTATCTGCCTTTGATTTTGAGGGCCTTCCGCTTGACTCCTTCGCGCTCGAATCCGCGGCTCCGGTAGAGGCGCATCGCCCTGCCGTTCCCCGGGAACACGGACAGTTCCGTCCTCCTGAGGCCGCGGCGGCGGGCTTCCGAGAGCGCGTGGTCGATGGCTCTGCCGCCGAGGCCGAGCCCCCAGTACTCCTTGGCGAGGGACAGCCCTATCCCCATCGTATGCCTCCTCTCGTGCCGCTTCGGGAACGTCATCGTCAAGGAGCCTGCGACTACGCCGTCCACGGAGATGACGTGCCAGAGGTTCCCCGCCTTCCTGAGTTCCCGGTAGTGTTCCCGGGTGGACTTCATCGACAGGGGCGGCCTGACGGTGAGGTATCTCGCCACCTCCGGGTCGTTGATTATCCCGTTAAGCCGCTCTAGGTCCCGCCCCCTTGCACTGCGTATGAGTATTTTCAAGCCCAAAAAAAACTTATTCGCTCAGGGTTATTAACCACGTTGGAGTAATAGAAGCCACAATGAGCCAGGTAAAGGACATCAAACTCGCGGACTCGGGCAGGCTGAACATAGAGTGGGCGGAGGCCCATATGCCGGTGCTGATGAGCATAAGGGAGGACTTCAGGAGGGGGAAGCCGCTGAAGGGCGTCAACGTCGGGTTCGCGTTGCACGTCACGAAGGAGACGGCGGTGCTCGTCGAGACGCTCATTGCCGGGGGGGCGAATGTCTCCATCACGGGCTGCAATCCGCTCTCGACGCAGGACGACGTGGCTGCGGCGCTCGCGAAGGCGGGGGTCGACGTGTACGCGTGGAGGGGGGAGACGACGAAGGAGTATTACGAGAACATCAACCGGGTCCTGGACCACAAGCCTAACATCACGGTGGACGACGGCGCGGACCTGATATTCACGATACACAAGAACCGTACCGAGCTCCTCGGGGGGGTGAAGGGAGGGTGCGAGGAGACGACCACCGGCGTCATCAGGCTGCGCGCCATGGAGAAGGACGGAGTCCTCAAGATTCCGGTGATGGCGACCAACGACGCGGACACGAAGCACATGTTCGACAACCACTACGGGACCGGCCAGAGCACGATAGACGGGATACTCAGGGCGACGAGCATGCTGTTCGCCGGGAAGGTGGTCGTCGTCGCAGGCTACGGGTGGTGCGGCCGCGGGGTCGCCGCGAGGGCGAGGGGGATGGGCAGCCAGGTCGTCGTGACCGAGGTCGACCCGATACTCGCGCTCCGGGCGGCGATGGACGGCTACACGGTCATGAGGATGGACGACGCCGCGTGCATGGGCGACGTCTTCGTAACGGTGACGGGGGACCGCGACATCATCATGAAGAGGCACTTCGAGAGGATGAAGAGCGGCGCGGTGGTGTGCAATTCCGGGCACTTCAACATCGAAATCGACATACCTGCGCTCGAGTCGCTATCCAAGTCGAAGAAGAGGATAAGGGAGAACGTCGAGAAGTACGTCCTCAAGGACGGCAGGCACATCTACCTCCTGGCGGAGGGGAGGCTCGTGAACCTGGCAGCCGCCGAGGGGCATCCGAGCGAGGTCATGGACATGAGCTTCGCCAACCAGGCGCTGGCGTGCAAGTACATCAACGACAACGACCTGAAGCCCGGCGTGCATGCCATACCTCGCGCGGTCGACGAGATGGTGGCGAGGATGAAGCTGAGGACCATGGGGTTAGGGATAGACGAGCTGACCGCGAAGCAGAGCAAGTATCTGGGTTCCTGGGACGAGGGCACATAGGCCCTGTGTTGACAGGGGGTTTATTATACAGAAGCCCCAGTCCTTATACTATACATAGTATACTTTTGGTGATTTATGGTGGCGAAGTCGAAAAAAGAAGGTAATACGAAGCTGTCGCGCGAGGCCAGGGAGTACGTCGAGGCCGTGGCGAAGGCGAAGCGGTACTGGGACCTGAAGGAGAGCATAGGCCCCATGAGCCGCTACCCTGGGACTGAGGAGGGGACTAAAGCCCTCAAGGAGAGGGACTTGAACCTTCTGGCGCTCGCTAGGGCCGCAGAGGACGGTAACGGGCTGGTCAGGGGATACGTCCACACTGCGTTCACGAGGATAAAATACGAGACCCTGCCTGACGGCGTCTACGCCCAGCTCCTGGCAATCAGGGACAGGGACGTCAGGGCCGGATACAGGGAGATATTCGAGATACAGAGGGTCAGGAGGCGGGACCTGTCCGGGACCGTCCTCATCCACAAGACGCCGGACTCCCTGTCGGATGTCATCGAGGGGATACCATCGGGCGAGGAGCTGGACAGGGCGGAGGACCCGGCGGAAGCCCTGAGGAGGAGGGAACATAACCTGAAGCAGCTGGCGGCCGCGGCCGGCTCGAAGGACGACGAAGTCCGGGCTAAGGCCAGGGAGGGGCTGGGGAAGGTCGACGGGCACAGGATGCCGGACGACGTATATTGGACCCTGATGTCCCTGAAGCCGGAACACCGGAACGAAGCCAGGAAGGTCATCGTGAAACAGCAGCTTCTGCGCGGCAGGGAGCTTATGAAGCTGGACGGGTTGGTATTGCCCCGGGAAAACCACGGCACTCCTGCCAGGAAGGCAAAACAGAGGGTTTAAGCCGGTTTCACCCGTTTATAAATGGCCTGTGCATATATTATAGTCCGAGCTGATTAGGATGGAAGATAAGGTCATGATAGGCGATTACCTGGGCACTATCGAGGAATTCGTTCCCGGGGACGGCACATACCAGGAGGACGGGAAGATATACGCGGCCAAGATTGGCGTCAAGAACGTCGACCCTGCAAGGCACGTCGCGGAAGTGAAGGGGAAGGTCATACCGACCATATCCGTCGGGCAGACGATTTTCGGAGAGGTCGTCGGCTTCAGGACGAACATGGTCACCGTCGTCGCCGAGAAGATACAGGGCGTGAAGGGCATGGTGGACGAGAGGACCACCATCTACGTCTCCAACATAGCCGACCAGTACGTGGAGAAGCCGGAGGAGCTCTTCGCCATAGGCGACATCGTGAAGGCCAAGATAATCAGGATGGAGAACGGGGTCGTCGACATATCCACCAAGGGCGACATGGGCGTGGTCAAGGCGTTCTGCAGGACGTGCAGGTATCCGCTCGTGATGTCAGCCAAGCACAAGGACAAGCTCGAATGCCCGAGCTGCAGCCGCATCGAGAAGCGCAAGATCGCCGCAGACTACGGGAACGTGAGTGATGTGTGATGGAGTTCAAGTTCGTTGAGAAGAAGAAGGGCACCCTCGAGATGGAGTTCGACGAGAGGGAGATGCCGGTCGCATTGACGGGCATGCTCCTGAGGAACGGCGTGGACGCGTACTGGTACGAGCCGCACCCGCTCAAGGCCGGCGTGAGGCTGCACGTGGACGCGGACGACGCCCAGGCCGAGCTCAAGCGCGCCGTGAAGGACCTCGAGCAGGACTGGAGCCAGCTCAGGAAGGCGGTCGAAGCCAAACTTAAATAGCCGAAGCTAATTCTATCCATGGCAGACGCGAAGGGCCATAGGATGATGGTAGAGGAGATAGCAGTGACCCCGTTCTTCAGGCGGCACGGGAGTCACATGCCCGCGACCTTGAAGCTGCATGCCGAGATGCGGCGGGAGAAGGACGGCGTTGTGCTCGAGTCTAGACTGGAGGGTTATACGGAGGAGGACGTCCTCGTGTCCGCGACGCCGAACACCATAGACGTCACCCTTATACTCGAAAGGAGCGATGAGGGGGATGCCAGGTTCCACAACAGCTACGTCACGCCGTATCCGATACGGGAGGATAAGCTCAAGGTCGAGCATGAGGGTGGGAAGCTCAGGGTCACAGCGCCAAAGAGGCAATAGGGTTATATATATCATAAGATATATTTTCTAACAGGTGATTTGTATGGAGAATCGCGGAATAGCAAACCTGCTACTGCACGAGAAACCCGCAGGGATACTCCTGAGCCTCAGGGACAAGGAGAAAAAATACCCGACAGTCCTCTCGAAGGAGAACGACTGCACGTACACCCACACCCTCAAGATAGTCGAGGAGCTGAGGGGATACGGCCTCGTCGAATTCGAGAAGGACGGGAGGATAAAATACGTCACCCTGACCGAACTCGGGGAGGACGTGGCCCACCAGCTGGAAGGCCTCATCAGATACCTGGAGAGGATAGGGAAGGGCCATGGCAAAAAGGAGCCGAAGCCGGCGGACCCTGAACCACAGCCCGAGGGGAAGGAGGAAGATGAGGCCTGAGCCGGTCCTGCTTATGCTCCCCGCCGCATCTGCGGAGTCGGGGTTGAGCCTCCTCGGCTACGCCCTCGGCGCCATCGGGGTGGCGGCCATCGCATACACGTACAGCCTCCGCGACAGGAGGAGGACCCTCGAGAGGGAACTGGCCGCCGGGACCGCAAGGCTCGAGAGGCTGAAGGCGGAAATCAAAAACGCCGAGAGAATCCTCAAGGAGAAGACGGAGAGGAACAGCGGCCTGGCGAAGGAAGTCGACGCCATAGAGACGCAGAAGAAGGAGTCCGCTGAGGCGAGGAGGGGCTACTGGGACGGCATCCTCAAGGCTGGCGCGGAAAGCCCCGCCGAAAAGCAGCTTCAGGCGCTCCTTGCGGAGAAGGCGCGGATGGAGTCGATGATAGAGATGGCTAAGGGCAAGTTCAGGCACGGCATGATAGACGACAACGCCCTCAAGGACATAGTCCAGGAATACCAGAAGAACCTCATAGAGGTGGAGGCCAGTATCAAGGAGCTCGAGGGGAAAGCCTAGAGGACCTGCTGCTCCTTGGGCTTCACCTTCTTCTTCCTCGCCGTGCTGACTAGGACGTTCCACCCGAACCCTATCCGCTCCAGATAGTTCGTGAACGTCAGGGACTCCGACAGTATGAGGGCGCGGCCCCGGCCCATGCCCGCCGTTATCTCCCGCTCCCGCTTCACAAGCCCGAACCGCACCAGCTTCGGAATCACCTTGTTCTCGAGCGTGCTCTTGCTGTAGCCCCTCGCAATGAACTCCCCGATCTCCTTCTTCGTGACCCAGTCCCGCTCCAAGACCAAGGCCAGGAAGTCGCAGGCCGTCTTGTTGTAGACAGGCTGATAACGCCTCGGGAAGACGAAGTCCACAAGCTCCGGCAAATCCCAGTACACCGTCTTGTCCAAACCGCCCTTCCGCTTCAGCTCCACCCCGTAGTGCGGGGGAAGCCAGAGGCTGTCCGACACCGGCATCCCCGCACTAGGCGGCCTCTTCGGGACAGGATTGCCCATGGAAGATAATACGAAGAGCCGTTAAAGAGGCTCAAGCGCGAAGTACATGCGCCGGTTGCTCCTGCCCTTGTTCTCGGCCCCGACCACCCTTACGGCCCCGATCTCCGATGTATTACCCACGTGGGTGCCGCCGCAGGCCTGCGCATCATAGGAGCCGACCCGGACGACGCGGACGACTGCAATCTCCGCGGGGAACCCCTTAGCCAGCCGGAAAACCGACGGTATCAACTCAGCATCAACCCTCTGCAGAGCCTCCACCCTGACCGGCAGCGCCCGCCCTATCAGTTCGTTAGCCTTAGCCTCGTACTCGCCAAGCCTCTCCCGGTCGAACGACTCTAAACTGAAGTCTATCCTGCTCCTGTCGACGCCCAACTGGTTCCCCGTAATCTCAGCTCCAGCCTCCCCGTGCACGACCGCCGACAAAATATGCGCCGCAGTATGCATCCTCATCAACATGTGCCGGCGGCCCCAGTCCAGGACGCCGTGTACCTCGTCGCCTGCGTTAAGCCCCGCCTTTGAGACCTCATGGCGCACCACACCCCCGAACTTGCCGGCATACACCACAGGATACTCGACCCCGTCCTTCACCAGGAACCCCAGGTCGCACGGCTGGCCGCCGCCCTGCGGATAGAAGCACGTGTCGGACAGGACCACATACTTCCCGTCCTTAACCGACTCCACCCGGGAGTCGAACTCCCGCAGGTACGGGTCCGCATCATAGAGCATATGAGTAGACATGGAACCACAGAATAAATCCAGCCCTGAAATGAAACCTAATAAACCTAGGAGCCCCGATATTATAGCAGAGAAGCGTCCAAAAACA
>JBFYKH010000043.1:0-14566 GCA_041306075.1 Candidatus Altarchaeota archaeon | reverse complement strand
ACCCGTAAGTCCCAGCGTAAAGCTCCCGGTACACCCCCTTCACCCAGAGGACGGCGCCGGAGCGCGTGACAAGGAGCCTGCCGGTGTCCTTTCCAGTAAGATACCGCAGGGCGGCCTCATCAGACGCGTAAAGGGCTTGGACGCCCTCCACGCGCATCTGGGACCTCACCTTCCCAAGCCGCAGCCCAAGCTCGGACGAGAGATGCATGTATAGTAATACGCCGGACGCTTAAACAAGCAACGGCTCAAGGGCGTTGAACAGGTACCCGACGAGGACTATGCCAGCGCCCACGATGCCGAAGAAGACGAGTATCAGCCTGACCTTCAGGACCCGCCGCAGGATGACAGCCTCCGGGAGACTCAGCCCCGACACCGCCATCATGAAGGCGAGCGCGGTCCCGAGCGGAACGCCCTTCTGGAATAGGACCACGGCAACGGGGACGATGGAACTGCAGTTCGCATACAGTGGAATCCCGACGAGGACCGCGAGCGGAACCGAGAAGACGCCCACGGAGCTGACAGCTGACTCCAACGCCCCCCCTGGCACGTAACCGTGTATGAAAGCCCCGACGCCGACGCCCGCAAGCACCCACGGCAGCATCCCCGAGGAAATCGACTTCGCCTCCGCGAAGCCGTACGCCACCCGGGACCTGAAGCCCGTGAAACCCTCCTCGGCCGCACCGCCGAGCGACGACAAGCCCTCCACCACCTCGCCCCGCATACCCAGCCGGTCGACGACATAGCCGGACGCGACACCCAACAACAGGCCGAACAGGACGTACGCCGCCGCAATCTTCCAGCCGAACAAGCCGACCATCAGGACGGCAAGGTACTCGTTAATCAGGGGCGAAGTCACCAGAAACGCGAAAGCCGCCCCGAGCGGAACGCCCGCCTCCATGAACCCGATGAAGAGGGGAATCGACGAGCAGCTGCAGAACGGGGTGACAGCCCCGAAACACGCAGCCACGGAGTAGCTCAAAAGACGCCTCCTCCCCGACAACAGCGCCTTCACCCGCAAGGCCGACACGTAAGTCCTGAGGAAGCCTATGAAGAACACCATCAGGAAGAGGATTAGGACTATCTTGACGGAATCGTAGATGAAGAACTCGACTGATGACCCGAGCGCCGAACTGCGGGCCAACCCGAAGAACACGTAAGCGAGATAACCCGAAATCTCGGACAGCATCAGCAGCCGCACCCCTTATCCTTGCCGTCGTCCGACGAGCAACAGCACGAACAACACGACTTGGCCTTGGCCTTCTTCGCCAGCTTCCCGTCCAAACTGTCCAAAACCTTCCCGAAAAGGCTCTTCTTAGCATCCGCCATGAGAAAACACCTGCCTGGTATTACACAAACAACGCATAAAAGCCGCGGCATCCAAGGAAAAACGCGCTTATATCCGAGGCCTACGGGATGGTTAACATGATGCTCAGGAGGAAGGACGCCCAGGCACGGCAGAGGGAGGCCGACGAGTGGGTGCGGGACCACACGAAGTTCCCCGACGAGGTAGGGGAGTACCTTAACAGGGCAAATGCATTACCGGGCCTGAATTTCGCCGTCAACACCCTGGGGGACATAGGCGACGACAACGTCAGGCGCATGAAATCTTCCCCGGTCTCGCATGCCATAAGGGTCAGCAACGAGGGAAAGGACATAAGCGACGGAAAACGCGTAGACCCGGACCCCAGGATAGACCACAACGTCTTCCGCACCCACACGCTCGCGGCGCAGGAGACGATGGGCAGATTCATCGGGGCCCTCCTCAACACACCAGGCGGAAAGGAAACCCTCGAGAGGATGACAGCCGCAAACCAGAAGGAAGTCAGAGAGATAGAACTGAAATAGGCGGGCTCGCCCGGGTTCTACAAAAAGCCTCGGCGGCTTGTTGCATCCGGGCGAGTGGTATAGACGAAAAGCTAAAGAAGAGATAAGAATGGGCTCGCCCGGATTTTCATAAAAAGCCTCGGCGGCTTTTTACACCCGGGCTAGTTCGTGATACGAACACACTCCGGAAAAGATATTAATGGGCTCGCCCGGATTTGAACCGGGGACCTCCGCCATGTCAAGGCGACGTCATAGCCGGACTAGACCACGAGCCCGTAAATAATGGGTAAATAGTATGTAAGGGGGGATTAATATGCGCCCCCCCCTTAACACCAGACGCTGCTTGGCCTACGGCCGCACGAACCGTCCCGCCTTAAGCTTCTTCGACCTGGCGTTGGGTTTCCGCTTGATTCTCCGGCTCACGCCGAAGCCGCACGCGGCACACCGCTTCTTCCTCTCGTGATAGCTCCTCTTGCCGCAACGCGGACAGGTTATGTGCGTATGCCTCTTGCCCCGTTTCCCGTGGCTGGGTGTACCCTTGCTCATCTTCTACCCCCGAATCATCCTATGAACAGTATCATGTCGCCGCGCAGGAACAGGCGCTTGAACTTCTTGCCCGTCTCCCCGTCCTTGAATTCGGCATCCTCCATAACGAGGTTGATGTGGATGTCGAAGGCCTTGAGTTTGCCCTGAATCTCCATCCCGTTCTTCAGTCTCACCACAATCTGGTTGTCCAAAAGCTCGCCTAACGCGTCCAATGGCTTCATAGAAACACCTTTAAAAAACTAAGCTAGTGATAGAATATGGGGTTAGGGTATAAAAATGGCGGGCTCAAGAACGCCTTTTTATTAGGGGGTGTGGCGTAGTATATGACAGGTTTATTCTAAGGTGTCAAAACATGGCTGATGAGGAAAAAATTCAGGAAACCGTTCAGGAAGACGCGGCGGCGGACGCTCAGGAGAAGAAGCCCGCCGCCAAGAAGGCTGAGAAGAAGCCGGTGCGTAAGCGCAAGGCCGCTTCAGCGAAGAAACAGGCGGCAGCCCCCAGGAAGGATGCGCCGCTCGTATCCGAGGAGGTAGACGCCGAAGCCAGCGAATCCAGCGGGTCCCCTGACGTCTCAAAGCTCCTTGCAGGAGTCCTCGTAGTGGCCGTACTATTCGCAGCCTTCCTTCTCTGGCAGAACAGCCAGCTCAGGGGAGACGGAGGCGCCACCACGACAACGACCGCACAGCCCCGGGGGGGCGGCGGCGACAAGGTAAAGTTGGATTTCTACGTCATGAGCCAATGCCCCTACGGCACCCAGGTCATGGACGCCATAGCCCCGGTACTCAAGAGCATGGGCGACGCAGTTGACTTCAAGGTGGACTACATCGGCAGCGAAGCCGCCGGCGGAGAGTTCACGAGCCTCCACGGCCAGCCGGAGGTTGACGAGAACATCAGGCAGCTGTGCGTGATGAAGCACTATCCGGAGAACTACAAATACATGAGCTACATCACATGCAGGGACAAGAGCATACAGAGCACAAACTGGGAGCCTTGCGCCAGGGACAACGGCATGGACGCCGCCAAGATAAAGGCGTGCGCGCAAGGTAGCGAGGGCAAAGGCCTGCTTTCAGCCTCTTTCAAGGCGGCTTCGGCCGCTGGCGCGAGGGGCAGCCCGACCATAAAGCTGGCTGGGGCGCCCTACACGGGAGGCAGGAAGGAAGCGGACTTCAAGAGGGCCTTGTGCAATGCCATGACCGTAAAACACAGCGAATGCGCGAACATACCGGAGCCGACGAGGGTCGACATCGTCATATTGAACGACAAGAGGTGCAAGGACTGCGACACCGCAGGCCTTGAGTCCAGCCTTAAGAGCGTCTTCGCAGGCGCCGTATTCAAGTACGTGGACTACGGGACCCCCGAGGGCAAGAGCCTCTACGCATCGACCGAGGAGCCCCTCCTGCCGGCGATACTCTTCGACGAGAAGGTCAAGCAGGACCCGGGTTACGCGAGCATCGAGCGGTACCTTGCGGTTGCCGGAGACACGTACGGCGCCCTCAAGGTGGGAGCGACGTTCGACCCGACCGCCGAGATATGCGACAACGGCATCGACGACACCGGGGACGGCCAGGTCGACTGCGCGGACGCCACATGCTCTGAGACCATGGCATGCAGGCCCGAGCTGAAGAAGAGGATAGACCTGTTCGTCATGAGCCAGTGCCCGTACGGCATACAGGCCCTGAACTCGATGAAGGACGTCCTATCGACCTTCAAGGACATGAGCTTCAACATCCATTACATAGCCGGATACGACGAGTCGACGGGGACGTTCAACTCCCTCCACGGCCAGGCCGAGGTGGACGACAACATAAGGGAGCTGTGCGCGATTAAGCACTACCCCGACGACTACAAGTACATGGACTACATATGGTGCAGAAACAAGGCCATGTCAGGGGACTGGACCAAGTGCGCCACCGACAACGGCATGGACGCCGCCAAGCTGAAGGCATGCGCCGAAGGCGACGAGGGCAAGGGCCTCCTCAGGGAGGACCTGAAGCTCGCGGAGAGCCTGAACATCGGGGCGAGCCCGACCTGGCTTGCGAACAACAGGGTCGAGTTCAGCGGCATAACCGCCGACTCCGTCAGGCAGAATTATTGCGCCAATAACCCCGGCCTGCCGGGCTGCGAGAAGGTCCTGAGCACCGACACCGGCAGCGTGGCCGCCGGCGGCTCGTGCTAGGCCGAGACGGGCGTACAATCGGCCGGCGCCCCCTTTGGGGGCCGGCCGAGCGGATTCTTTTCAAGTCGGTGGGCCGCCATTTATTATTCAATAAGCGCTATTTGTCCTTACAATGGCGAAACAGCGGTATTTGGTCACCGCGGCCCTGCCTTACGCCAACGGGCCGATACACATAGGTCATGCGATAGGCTGCTACGTGCCGGCAGACGCGTACGTCAGGTACCACCGGATGCTGGGCGACGAAGTCATCTACATATGCGGTACTGACGAGCACGGGACGCCCATATCCGTGGCTGCGGAGCAGGAGGGGACGACCCCGAAGGAGCTCGTCGACAGGTACCATGAGATGCACCTGAAGGCGTTCGAGAGCATAGGCGTAAGGTTCGACAACTTCAGCGGGACCGCGCGGCCCCTCCACTACGGGGTGTCGCAGGACTTCTTCAGGACGATACTCGGGAAGGGGCTCATATACAAGAAGACCGTGCCGAGGCCTTATTGCGACAGCTGCAGGAGGTTCCTGCCGGACAGGTACGTTAAGGGCGTCTGCCCCAAGTGCGGGGCTGAGGACGAGCGCGGGGACCAGTGCGAGAAGTGCTCCGCGCAGCTTGAGCCGCATGAGCTGAAGAACCCGTACTGCGTGATATGCAGGGGGACGCCCGAGATGAGGGAGACCGCCCACTGGTTCTTCAAGCTGAGCGAGATGGGGGAGCCCCTCCGCGCCTGGGTCGAGGGCAACAGGCACTGGCCTGCGAACGCCAGGAACTTCGCGCTCGGCTGGATAAGGGAGGGGTTGCAGGACAGGGCGATAACCCGCGACCTGAACTGGGGGATACCGGTGCCGGTGGATGGCGCCGAGGGGAAGGTCCTCTACGTCTGGTTCGACGCGCCCATAGGCTACATCAGCTCCACGAAGGAGTGGGCCGAGAGGATGGGGAAGCCTGAGGAGTGGCGGAAGTACTGGCTCGACAAGGACACGAGGATAGTCCATTTCATCGGCAAGGACAACATACCCTTCCACACGATAATCTGGCCGGCGGTGCTGATGGCCTACGGGGGGTGGACGATGCCGTGGCAGATAGCCAGCAACGAGTACCTGAACCTGGAGGGCAGGAAGATGAGCACGTCCAGGAAGTGGGTGCTGTGGCTGCACGACTGCACCGCCGAGTTCGACCCGGACATGGTAAGGTACTATCTCCTGACCATCACGCCGCAGACGTCGGACAGCGACTTCTCGCTCACGGACTTCAAGGACAGGGTCAACAACGAGCTCATAGCCACGCTCGGGAACCTCGTCAACAGGGCGCTGACGTTCCTTGCGCGGGAGGGCGGAGTAGTGCCTAACCCCGTGGAGTTCGACGCCGAGGACAAGAAGCTCCTCGCCGCAATCGAAAGGCTCCCCGGCGAGGTCGGCGGCCGGATAGACCGCCTCGACTTCACCAACGCGATGAGCCAGGCGATGACGCTCGCCCAGGAGGGCAACAGGTACTTCCAGGCGAAGGAACCATGGAAGAACACGGGAGGGAACACCCTCTACCTCTGCGCGAACCTCATCAGGAGCCTCGCCATCACGCTCGCCCCCCTCCTGCCCCGGACCGCAGAGAGGACGTGGAAGATGCTCGCGCTCGCAGGCTCCGTCCACGACCAGCCGTGGGAGGACGCGAGGAATCTGGCGGTCGAAGGCGGCCACAGGATAGGCGCGGTCGAACCCCTGTACGCCAAGATAGACGACGACAAGCTCAACGCATTCAAGGACAAGCACCTCCCGCACCAGGAGGAGAAGGGAGGGAAGACCGAGGAGAAGCCTAAACCGAAGGAGGAGGTCAAGACGATGGTAGACTACGAGGAATTCAGCAGGGTAGACCTGAGGGTCGCGACGATAAAGGAGGCGAACGACCACCCGAACGCGGACAAGCTCGTCGTCCTGAGGATAGACGTCGGCGAACTCGGCGAACGGACTATAGTGGCCGGGATAAAGGCGAAATACAGGAGGGAGGAGCTCGTCGGCCGCCAGATAATCGTGGTCGCGAATCTGGAGCCCGCCAAGCTGCGCGGCGTCGAAAGCCAGGGGATGCTTCTCGCGGCGATAGGCGACGACGGCGGCCCCATGCTCCTCAGGCCGGACCAGGAAGCGAAGCCGGGAGCGAAGATAAGGTGACCGTGAAAGTCCACCACATAACAGTCTGCGCCTACGCCAGGCCCGAGGACGCCCTGAAGGCAAGGGCCCAACTGACGGGCGTACTCCCCAAGGACACCAAGGTGGAGGAGACTATCCTGGAGCCTGAGGGGGAGGGCGAAGTATTCACTAAGGAGCTCGTCGAGCTGAAGGCGAAGCTGACCCGCCAGCCGGAGATACGGGAGTTCACGAAACGGCTTTTTGCCGGCCTGGACGGATACGACAGGGAGAGGCTCGCCGGGAGCCTGGAGGACCGGGTGGACGATGAATGCGTGTTCTACCTGCGCCTCAGCAAGACGGAGGCCGCTGAGGGTAACTTCGTCCTGGAGTCGAAGGACTGCATACACGTCGCCTGCAAGATGGCCGCCTACCCTGCGAGGAAGGAGGCCGCCGTGGCCGCGGCGAGGGGGCTCTTGGATGGACAAGCCGATTAGCCTGTACTCCTGCCTGGACGCCGCGGAAAACCTGGGGAGGCTCGGCTGGGGAGGCGTGTGCGTCGCCATCGAATACGGCGGCGGATTCAGGAAGGCCTGCGAGGACGCTAAACGCCAGGTGGACGGCCCGCTCGTGGCGGCCGTCCTCACGGGGAACATGCAGAGGGATGCGAGGCGAGCGATAGACTCGGCCGACCTCGTGATAGCAGACTGCAGGAGCGAGGACGCGTGTCGGGAGGCGTCCGAGTCCTGGGAGGTGGACCTGATGGTCAACGCGGAGCTCGCGCAGGACAGGGACATGATAAGGCACAGGAGCGCCGGCCTCGACCACGTGATGGCCGCGTACATGGCGGACAGGGGCATAGGCTACATAGTCAACTTCGACAACATAATATCGGCGGGCGGAGCCAGGCGGGCGCAGACCGCCGCCAGGGCGGCCCAGAACGCCAGGGTCGCCGCGAGATACGGTGTGAGGCTCGTCTTCGCCTGCGGCCAGTCGTCGAAGTGGGAGGCGAGGAGCCCCCTGGACCTGGCATGCCTGGGGGCTGCTTTCGGGATGCCGAGGGACGCCGCCCAGGACGCGGTCTTGCGGAATCCGCAGGCGTACGCTAAGCGGGCCCGGGACAGGGCGGACCCGAACGTCATACTCGACGGACTCACCGTCAAATCGTGGGGGCGGCAGGAGAAGGCCGGAAAGAGGAGGTGGGGCTGGTACTGACCCGCCCCTTATAAGCGACGGATACAACGTATTATCCACTATGGCACCGACTGTTGAGAGGAAGCCCACGGGCGTAGTGAAGCTCGACGAGCTCATAGAGGGCGGCTACAAGGCTGGCAGCATAAACCTGATAGAGGGCGACGCTGGAAGCGGGAAGTCGACGTTCGCCGTCCACTACATACTCGAAGGCATAAGGACCGGCGAGAAGGTCGTCTACGTGAGCGTGGAGGAGAACAAGCAGAGCTTCTTCCAGAACATGGCGATGCTCGGATTCGACCTCGCCGCCCAGGAGAGGTCGGGGATGCTCCTCTTCTATGAGTGCTCGGCCCAGAACCTGAAGGACTTCCTGGAGCGGGGGCAGCTAGGCATAGAGATAGACATAAAGGAGATGCAGGCGAAGAGGCTTGTCATAGACAGCGTCTCCGCATTCACGCTAACCTACGAGAGCGACGCGAAGCAGAGGACCGCCATGCAGAGGCTCTTCGAGAAGATAAGGAACTGGAACATGACAACCCTCATAGTCTCGGAGTCATCCCAGAGCTACTCCCCCTACGGCCTCCCGTACCTCGTCGACGGGTGGATTAAGCTTTACTACAAGAAGGTGGGACAGGAGAGGGTGAGGACGCTCGAGGTCCTGAAGATGAGGGGCACCAGGCACAAGACCACCGAGGTCGTCTACAGGATAGAGGACAGGGGCATAAACCTCTACCCGAACGAACGGGTGTTCCACGACGCCATCTGACGATGACAGACGCCGGCCAGCTACTGTTGATGACCTCCGCGACCCTCGGGGTCGTACATACCGTGCTCGGGCCGGACCACTACGTGCCTTTCATCGCCATGTCCAAGGCGAGGGGATGGAGCATGGGAAAAACCCTATGGCTCACGCTCGCCTGCGGGATGGGCCATGTCCTAAGCTCGGTGGCGCTCGGATTCATCGGCCTGGCAATCGGGGCGGCGGTTTTCGAGCTGGTGGCAATAGAGTCTGCGAGGGCTGAGGTGGCGGCCTGGCTGCTCATTGCATTCGGATTCGCCTATTTCGTCTGGGGCGTCAGGAGGGCACTGAGGGGCAGGCGGCACAGCCACGTCCACATCCACGAGGACGGCCTAGCCCACGCCCACGGGCACGGCCACTCGTCCGAGCACGCCCACGCCCACGAATCTAGGGGCAGCATCACCCCCTGGGTGCTGTTCACGGTCTTCGTCTTCGGCCCTTGCGAACCCCTCATCCCGCTCGTCATGTACCCCGCCGCAGGGGGGGACATGCTGTACGTGGGGCTCGTCGCCCTCGTATTCTCAGCGGCGACGATAGGAACAATGCTCGTAATGGTGGCGTCCTTCACGCACGTGGTGTCGAGAATTCATCTGAGCAGGCTCGAGCCGTGGTCGCACGCCATGGCGGGGTTCGCGATACTCGCCTCCGGCGCCGGCGTGAAGCTCCTCGGGCTATAGCTACCCCACCCGGTACTCGAGCGCGGTCTCGTCGCAGTCGGGATACTTCGGGCACATAACGCACTCGCCCCATATCTTCATCGGCAGCTTGTCCTTGCCGACCTCCCTGAAGCCGTTCCTCAGGAAGAACTCCGGCTCCCGGGTGAGCGTGAACACGCGGGGTATCCCCATCGCCTTCGCCTCGGCGATGGCGGCCGAAAGGAGGCCGCGCCCGATGCCCTGGTTCTGGCGTTCCGGGTGGACGGCCAGGCTCTTTATCTCGGCCAGGTCGCTCCAGCAGACGTGGAGGGCGCAGCATCCGACCAGGACGGCGCCGTCCCGCATGACGAAGTAGTCCCTGATGTTGTCGTACAGGTAGCTCAGGCTCCTCGCCAGCATCTTGTCTTTTTTGGCGTAGACGTCGATGAGCGCCTTCACGCCCTCGACATCGGCCATGGATGCCTTCGTGATTTCCATCAGGATAAAAATAAGTTGCACCCCCTATTAAATGGCCGGCATGTTAATTATTACCGTGCGCGTGACACGCCGAGGACGGGAGGGGCGGAGGATGCCGGCGTGAACCCCCTCGCCCATTTCCTGGCGGCCTTCGCAGTCTCGTGGACCCTCGCGTCCAAGGCCCGCGACCGGGCGCTGATAGTCCTCGCCGGAGTCTTGCCGGACATCGACGGGGCCCCCATACTCTTCGACAAGGCGTTATACGCTCAGGTCCACCACACCATCGGCCACTCGTACGTCTTCGGGCTCCCGCTCGCCCTCGCCGCGGGAGCGCTCGCCTGCGATAGGAGGAGGACCGCGGCCTTGGCGTTGGCCGCCTTCACGCTCCACCTGGCCGCCGACATTGTGGGGACGAACTGGCCGGTCCAGGCGCTGTACCCGCTCTCGGACCATGGCCTGAGCGTCGCAGGAATCCTCTCCGACGAGACGATATATGGGGCCATAAATCCGGCGGCGTTCGCCGTCGCGGCGGCCGCGGCAGTGGCGGCGGTGCTGGCTAGGAGTATCATGCCTGGGAAGCCTGGTAGGGCGGTTGGTGGCTCTTAGGAAGCCTTCGGCTCCTCGGGCTTCGGGGGCTCCGCCTCCTCGGCGTCGAGGTCTGTGGACGGCTCCTGCTTCAGCTGGAATTCCGTGACCTTCTCGCCGGTGAACCGGACGCCGACTATCTGGCTTGCGCCCTGGACCATGCTGACGCCAATCGCCGAGTCCATGTACTTGAGCATGTTCATGTTGTGGGTGACCATGAGGAACTGGCTCGAGCTCGCGGCCAGAAGCTCCGCTAGGCGGACGGAGTTCCGCTTGTCGAGGGCCGCGTCCAGCTCGTCGACGATGTAGAAGTACGCGGGCTTGTACTGCTGCAGGCCCAGGAGGAACGCGCTCGACGTGAGCACCTTCTCGCCGCCGCTCATGGCGTCAAGCGACATGAGCCGTTTGCCGCCCGGCGACGCGGTGATGATGAGGCCGCTCTCCGAGATGTTCATCGGGTTGTCGAGGGTGAGCGTGCCCTTCCCGTCCGCGAGCTGCGCGTAGATGCGCTCGA
Organism: Candidatus Altarchaeota archaeon; assembly: GCA_041306075.1. Classification (GTDB taxonomy): domain Archaea; phylum Altiarchaeota; class Altiarchaeia; order IMC4; family SCGC-AAA252-I15; genus JAHIYG01. Next base: position 3,709 of record JBFYKH010000043.1, on the reverse strand, counting down.
AGTTGGCCTTCACCTTCTCGAACGCCTCCATGAAAGTGTCCCTCTTCTTCGACTCTATCTTGTCCATGAAGTCGAAGATGCTCTGCCGCTCCTTCTTGAGGGTCTCGAGCTTCCCTGTTATGTCGTCGAACTCGGCCTTTATGACGTCGAAAGTCTCGATGGAGCGCATGTTGACGGAGCCGAAGGACGTCAGCTCCGCCTCGAGCTTGACGGCCGCGTCCTCCAGGTCCTTCACCGACTTCTCGATGAGGGCGACGCCCTCGTACTTCTGGTACTCGCGGCGCAGGTCCTCCAGGCGCGTCGAAATCTTAGCCTTCTCGATTGCATAGTCGTTCAGCTCCTGGCTCGCGCCCGCCATCCCGCTCTCGGTCTCCGTTATCCTGGCGGAAAGGTCCGTGAGCTCGACCTCCAGGGACCCCCGCTCCCCGATGAGCCTCTGCATCTCCCCGCCGACGGACTGGTGCGCGCGCTCAAGGTCGGCGAGACCCGACTGGAGCGAGCGCATCTTCTCGCGCAGGACGTTCACCTCCGAGCCTATGGACTCGCGCAAGCCCGCTATCTCCGCGAGCCTCGCCCGGAGCGCCCCGGACTGCTGCTTCACGTGCGTGAGCCGCTCTGCGAGCTGGCCCTTCTCCACCTCGAACGCCCGGACCGCGTCCTTGAGGCCGTCGAGCTTCGTGGCCTGCCCGTGCTCCCGGCCGGACGCCATCTCCTTAAGGCGCTTCTCGTCCGCGCCCGCAAGCTTGTCGAGCTTCGTCACCTCGAGGCCGCCTTCGGCTGCGTCCTTCTCGAGGGCTGCTATGGACTCGACGACCTTGTTGAGGCGATCCCTCAGGGCGCCACGCCTCTCGGATATGATGTTGCCGTCGAGGCCGGCCCTGTCGAGGACCTCCTTGCTCTCCCTAAGGCGCTCCCTAAGGAGCATGAGCGTGTTGTCCAGCCTCTTCCTCGCGGCGACCGTCTCCTCGTAGGCCGCCTGCGAGCCGGACACCGCCGACGAGAGGGCCGCTATCTCGCGCTCGAGCTCCTCGATGTTGCTGAACGTGATTTCCGCGCGCTCGCCTATGTGACCCCCCGTCATGGCGCCCGACAGCTCCATGAGGTCGCCGTCGAGGGTGACCATCCGCCACGAGCCGATGCCTATTTTCTTGGCGGCCTCTATGTCCTGGACTATGAGGGTGTCGCCGAAGACGTACTCAAACGCCTTCGCGAACTTAGCGGAGTACTTTACGTAGTCCCTCGCGAAGCCTATCGCCTCCTTCGGGGCCTTGTCCTGCGTCTTCGCGCCTATCTTGTCGAGCGGCAGGAGCGTGCACCTGCCTATCTTCTTCTGCTTCAGGTAGTCTATGCACTTGGCCGCGTCGCTGACCGTGGACACGACGACGAACTGCATCCTCCCGCCAGCCGCGACCTGCAGCGCCGTAGAGTATTTCTGGTCCTTGACCTCGCCGAGCTGCGAGACCGCCCCGTGTATGCCGGGGATGACCTTCTTGAGCGTGATGACCGCGCGTACCGCCTGGTGCATGCCGCCGGACGTGCGCATGATTGTGGAAAGCTCGCTCTCCAGGCGCGTCAGCCTGATGCGCTCCTCCTCGAGCCTCTGGCGGGCGGCGTTGACCTCGTCGTTAACCGCTGCGTACTCGGCCTCGAACTTCTTGAAGTCCTGGGAGTACTTCTCGTGCTCCATCTGGCTGCGCTCGATGTCCTTGAGCTTCCCCTGCTCCTCGGTGACACCGACCTTCAATTTCGCCTCGAGGCCGTCCCGCTCCGTCCTCAGGACTGCGAGCTCCGCCTCCCTCCGTCCGCCGACTTCCTCGAGCGCCTTCATCCTTGAGCGCGCCTCGTACACCCTGCTCTTCACCACGTCAAACTCGGTCTCGAGGGCGACGTCCACCCCCTTCTTCGACTCCGACTCGACCTCGCGCGCCTTCGCCTCGCAGAGGACCGTGCACTCGTTGAGCCTCGCCGCCGTGTCGCGCTCGAGGGCGGAGGACGCGGACAACGCCTCCTTCTTGTCCTTCTCCTCGGCTGACAAAGCCTCGTCCTGGCTCAAGAGGAGGCCTATCCGGTCCTCGTGCCTGAGGACCTCCCCCCGAAGCTCGCTTATCCTCGCCCCCTTCTTCTCCTCCTCGAGGCGGAGAAGCTCGGAGGATATGGCCCTGAGCCTGCCGTTCTTGGCCTGTATCTCCCCCTTCAGGGATGCCACCTTGGCAAGCGCGTCCTCCCTGGCCTGTTGGACCAGCGCCACGAGCTCGTCTATCTTCTCGTCCCTGCGTTCGAGGCTCGACACCTCCTTGGAGAGCATTGTCGCCTTCGTGCTCCTGAGCTCGTCCCTGACCTTGGTGTACTTCAAAGCCTCGTCGCGCTCCTTCCGGAGGGACTGCATGAAAGCCTGCTTCTCGCCGAGTATGATGTGCGTCTGGGAAATCCGCTCCTCCACCTTCTCGAGCTCCCTGAGCGCCTTGTCGCGCTTCTCGTCGTAGACGCCGATGCCGCAGAGGTCGTCGACGATGCGCCGCCTGTCCTTCGGCTTCATCTCCACGACCTTGGTTATGTCGTCCTGGAGGATGATGTTGTACTCCGAGTCCCCGACAAGGTCCAGTATCTGCTGCCTCGTCGACTTCTTGTCGTCGAGCTTGTACGTGGAGTTGCCCTCACGGTCGACGATGCGCGTCGCCTTATGCCTGACGCCGCCGTCGTCCTTCAGGGTTATCGCCACGACCGCCTTCTGCGCCGGCTCCCCGCCTATGCCCCCGTTGAAGATAAGCTCCTGCAGGTTGGCGGCCCTCAGGCCGCGGGACTTCCCGAGGACGAAACAGATGGCCTCCGTGATGTTGCTCTTCCCGGAGCCGTTCGGCCCCACAACGCCGGTGAACTTGTCCGGGAAGTCCAGCACCGTCTTGTCGCGGAACGATTTGAAGCCTTTCAGTTCAAGGCGGGTTAAACGCATCAGATTCCTCCAAAGAACGACTATATTATGGATTTCGCCCTTTAAATTACCGTGAACCGAACGTCTGGGGGCGAATGCGCGGCAATCAAGCCGGTAAGGTTCATAGAGGACAACATACTGCCGGAGGCCTACGAGCTGCCCCCTGAAAAATGGCCGAGCGCCGTAAAGGCGGCGGCAAAAGGCCTGCCGCAGGACGAGCGGAAAGCCGTTTTTTCGGAGGCCAGGAGGATAGCCGCCGCCAGGAGGAGGGTAGTCGATGCCCTAGGTGAAGGCTTGGAGTCCGTCAGGGGGGAGAGCTACCGCGGACTGCCCCTCCGCGACGTCGTCTTGGGAGCGGTAGTATTCGGAAGCTTCACTGGAGTCAGCCGTGGAGAGCCGGCCGCGGAGAAGGCCCTCTCCCCGGAGAGAATCGGCGACCTGGACTTCATATCGGTCCTCGGGGAGGACCCGAAGTGGGGCATAGGCTGGACACCCGAGGACAAGCGGAACGTCTACCTGGGATTTAGGGCCAGGCTGAGTAAAAGGGTGGCGGATGCTTTAGGCAATAAGGCTTCGCCGACGTGGTATCCTATATGGGTCCGCATGGGGGACGCCGAGGCGACGAGGAGGAGCTTCGAGGCCGAGTTGAGGTCGTTCGACCACATATACCCCGAGCCCTGGCACTACGTCGGGGACGAGGCCTCAAGACCCATAGTGGAGGACGCCATACGGGCTTACAAGGAGTCGTGCGCCCGGAGGGCTTACAAGGAGTCGTGGGGG
>JBFYKH010000042.1:0-12467 GCA_041306075.1 Candidatus Altarchaeota archaeon | reverse complement strand
GAGGCCATCGGCGGCGAGACGTAAATCGTGTCGCTGGCGGTCCTGTTGTCGTATATTGCGGACGCGCAGCTGACGTTCCACTGCCAGGTCCCGTTTGTGGGGAATCCTCCGGCCATGGCGTACTGGTAGAGGCCGGAGGTGGCGTTGTACGGCATCGGCAGCCACCCCGTCCACGAGGTGACGTTCAGTATGTTTATGCTGCAGTTCGCCTGCGGGTCCAGGGTGGAGTTCACAGGCAGCCCGTCCCTCTGCGTGTAGTTCGCCCAGAATGTGGCGTTTTCCAGGGCCTCAAGCAGCAGGCCGCCGCCATCCGGGTCGGTGGCGTCCCAAACGGCCAGGTCGGTCTCGGTGTACCTTGATACCTTTATCGTGTCCTCGGCCGTCCTGGCCTGGTACCTCCTGGCGCTGCAGGTCACGTTCCATTCGTACGTTCCGTTTTCAGGGAACCCGCCGGCCATCGAGTACTGGTACAGCCTAGCCGTCCCGTTGTACGCCATCTGAGTCCAGCCAGTCCATGCCGTGCCGTCATATATGTTTACGCTGCAGTTCGCGGTCGCCTCCACGGTCGCGTTCACCGGGTACCCGGAGGCGTTCGTGTAGTTCGCCCAGAAGGACGCGTCCTCGAACGCGAGTATGGTCTGGCTCCCGCCCTGCGGGTCAGTGTCGTCCCATATGGTCAGGCTTGTCGCGTGCACGCCTATGGGCACGCTGTCGTTCCCCGTCCGGTTCTGGTGGTTGCGGCTCATGCAGCTGACGTTCCACGGGTATGTGCCGTTGACCGAGAATCCGCCGGTCATGTCGTATGTGTACAGTCCCGTGGCTGGCGTATACGTCATCGGCCGCCACCCGGTCCACGCCGTCACATTGTACACGTTGACGCTGCAGTTGGCGGCTGGGTCGTTGGTCGCGTTCACCGGGTAGCCTGTCTCGTTCGTATAGTTCGCCCAGAAGGAGACGGCGTCTCCAAAGTAAACCGGGTTGCCTCCCCCCTCAGGGTCCGTCTCGTCCCATACCGTCAGGGCGGAGCCGTTGTACTTGACCTTGAGGGCTGCGTAGTCTATGGCGAGCCAGGCGTCGCGGTTGGTGCCCGGGACGTTGGTCAGGAGCTCGTACCTGACGGTCACAAGGCCGCTCGTCGCGTTCACGTAGTTCGACAGCGTCCCGGTGGCGTTCCAGCCGCCGAGGACCTCGTTGCCGCCGTTGGCGGTGTTGAGGTCGCCTATGTCAACCCACGTGCCGCCCGGGGCCGCGTTCCAGACGAAGACGTCCTGGGCGCCGTTGAAGGTGTGCTCTATCGCAGTCCCGGTGCACATGTTGGCGACGTAGCCGTTCAGTCCGCTGTGGCAGTACCTCGCCGAGAACTCGAGCATCGTAATCTTGTCGGCTGTCACGTTGAGGCCGCTCACATTGTACTGCAGTATTATGTACGAGTAGGCCCTGGCGCTGTTGCTGGCCTCCCCCGCGGCATAGTCCACGTTGTCGTTGGCTTGCGTGCTGGCGTAGGTCCCCCCCTCCTCGTCGTTGCCTTCGACGTCCGTTATGTAGCCGCCGTCCGCCGCCCCCGTGCTCGGGCTCGGGGGATAGAGCACGGCGGATGCCAGGGCTGCAGCCAGGACTACCAGCGCCAGCGAAACCGCCGCCCTGAAACCGGCCTTAAACCTCAATCCTCATCCTCGTCGTCACGACCCCGGCGCTCCCGTTCACCGAGCTGTTGAGGGCGATGTCCACCGACTTCCCCCGCAGGCCGCCCATGTGGAGGAGGCCCGCCCTAATACTTAGGGAGTCCCCGTCTATGAACGTGAAGTTGAAGGTGTTCCCGTAGCTCGCGTTGAGGCCGCGGCCGTATGTGTAGTTGTGGTTGGCGAAATAGGCGGTGAGGTTGAACTGGAGGCTCCCCGGGGTCGCGCTCACGTAAAGGGGGTCGTGGGGCTCCCCGTACGGTGGCCAGTCGCCGGGGTCCAGGTCCTTGTCCGTGGCCAGGAGTATCGCGTCCACGCTCGCGTTGTTGCCGTAGAGGCCTATCACCCTGAGCATCGCATATCCCCCGGTGAGGTTGAACTCGTCCCCCCTCTGCCAGCCGAAGCTCCACCCCCCGTCCGTGTGCTCCCCGAAGTTCACGGAGGAGTTCCTCCCCCCCACCTCCACCTTGAACTGGTGGCTCGCGGTCTCGTTGTCCCTGCTCCTCACCCACAGCGTGTAGTTCTCGGAAAAGGGTATTGTGATGTTCCTCCACATCCTCCCCGCCGGCAGCAGGTTCGCGTAGTATCCGCCGGAGGCGGAGCCGGAGGCGGCGAGCGCGGAGTATCCGCTCATGTTCTCCGCCTCCTGGTATATCGTGTCCTGTATGTTCTCGCCGGTGAAGTTCGCGGTGATGTCGTAGCCGTTGATGTTGTCGGTCTCCACCGAGGTGTTGTACACCATTATCCCGCCCTTGTAGTCGTCGGGCCACCCGTAGACGTAGCCGAAAGGCTCTATGGGGAAGAGGCGGTCGAATCCGCCCACGTCGTAGGTTATGTTCGAGTTGATGTCCATCCTCGAGCGGTTGTTGATGTGCGCCGCGTAGTCGAGTATCGCCGCCGTGACGTTGTAGGGCGACGGAACGTGGTCCTCGAACGTTATCGTCACGTTCCTGTTCCTGGCTATCTGGACGTAGAGGCCGAGGACGTCCTGGCTGTTCACCTTCACGTTGTCGTCGACGGCCCTGTTCTTGTAGGGGGTTATCTCGTAGTACGTCGTCAGGGCCTGCCTCGAGTGATAGTAGTAGGCGACGGTGAACACGGACATGAGCATGAGGACCGTCACCACCGTGAAAAGATAGCCCCTGTCGTTCACTTGTACCACGCCTCCAGCTCCGCGGTGTAGACCCGGGTCCTGTCGCTCACCACCCTCCTTCCGATGACCGCGTTCTCATGGGGCCCGCAGTCCCGCTCCCGGTTATAGGCCTGGTGGCCGGTGGCGTTCGTGACCGTCAGGTTATAGCAGACGTTCGAGGACATGCTGTCCGCCAGGCCTGCGAGGCCCGTCCAGTCCTCGTCGAAGCCGCGGGCGAAGCTCCCGTCCTTCGTCGCCACCGTCAGGACGTCCATCGAGTACTTGTACAGGTAGTCGTCCGGGCGGGCGGGGGGCTTCGAGAGGAGCTGCATGGTCGCGCCTATCACGAAGACGGCTATCAGGAGGGCGACGACGGCGTCCAGGGTAGCGACTATCCCCCTCATCTGCCCACCCTCAGCCTCAGGGCCGCCCTTTCGCCGTCGAGGAGGACTATCCTCTCCGCCGTGTACACAGTGGCCGCGCTGCCGTTCAGCGTTGTTATGTTGTACCGGACGTTCGGCGCCGTCGTCCAGTTGTGCGTCACCGTCAGCTCGAAGCCCTCCCCGGAAAGCCCGAATATAGTGTTCAGCACCGTCCTGTTGGTCTCGTTCAGCTTGTCGAGGCGTAGGCGGTCGAGGACGTTCTCCTCCCGGGCGAGGCCGATGGAGTACGTGTTCGAGTCGTTGACCGCGTTCAGCTCGAACCAGTTTATGGGGTCCCCGCCGGTCTTGACGAGGAGCTCCGAGACGTCCACCGCCCTCCTCTTCATGGGGCTCATCTCACCCACCCCGTACACGTGCCTGTACGTCTCCGCCCAAAGCGAGGCTATGGCCATTAGTATGACGAGGAATATCATGAGCGCAATCCCCGCGTCCAGGACGAACGCTATTCCCCTGCCCATCTCACACGCTCCTCATATATATGGTCTTCTCCATGTTCTCTATCGTCACCCTCCCGGGGGCGAGGACGAGCACGGTGTCCGAGCCGTTTATGTTGCTCGTGAGAAGCCGCCACGTGAACTCGCGGCCGTAGGCGGGCGCCTCCAAGGCCACCATCCTGGGATACACCCTTATCGTGTAGTTCACGCCCCCGATGAGCCGCGCCGGCATCGTGAGCGTCCTGTTCGCGCCCGGCCCCTCCACCACGACAGCGTTAATCTGCTCCCCGAGCATCCTCGCCCTGTCCCTCCCGTCCAGGCTCCACAGGAGCTGCGCCGTGCTGCCCCGCTCCGAGCCTATGTAATGGAATGCGGAGAGGAAGACGAGCATGAGGGTTATCACAACCGCCATGAACTCCACGGTCACCTGCCCCCTGCCGTTCACTTGTATCCCGAACATGAGCCCTCGCTCCTTGTGATGCTGACGACCTCCCCGAGGCAGACCACGTCCACGCAGTAGCCCCCCGCGGCCTGGGGGAGGCTCCCCGTCAGGTTCGCCTCCGTGTAGACGTCGAAGACCTCGTACGAGCCCGAGATGTTGATGCTGGCCCTGATTAGGCCCTTCCCGCCCTCCACGGTGGATACGGTGAAGTTGCTCGCCGCCGGTATGTTGAGGAAGAGCCTGGAGCGGGCCCCGCTGCCCTGGCTGTAGACGAAATCCGCGCTGTTCTTGAGGTCGTTCAGGGTGCTCTTGATGTTCCCGGCCTTCACGTTCGTCTGGAAGAACCTGAGGTTGTCCTGGTTCATGGAGAGCATCACCGCTAGGACGAAAAGTGCCAGAGAGAGTATTATAATCCACTCTAAAGTCGCCTGAGCCCTCATGAACCGTTACTGTATCGTCGGGGGAAAATATAAGCTCCCTCCACCATGTGTTATCCCGTGAACCCGAAGATAGAGGACCTGCGGAAGAAGGCGTACGTCCTGTACGACGGGCCCACCGGCCCGGAGCTCGTCAACAAGACGTTCAAGACGTTCGACCTCAAGGAGGACGGGCTGACGGCGGAGGACGAGAAGCGGGTACTGAACGGGATAATCAAGGCCGTCTTCGTAGACCACGTGGGCCTCGAGAAGGCGAAGGAGATGCTCTCCAAGGAGGTCACCCACGTCTCCGGCTACCACACGCCCGTCCAGGCCGACGAGGAGCGTGTCACCGTCATTGAGCGGATACGGTTCCTACCGTGGCTCTTCGCCATAATCGCCATATTCATGGCCCTCATACTGGCCGCGACGGTATACTACGGCCTCTCATTCAGCGTCCCTGAGAAGTGCGAGTCGGCGGAGCCGGGGCCGAACAGGGACGCCTGCTTCATGTCACTCGCCGTGTCAGAGAAGAGCGTCTCCATGTGCGACGAGATAAGCACGCTCCCGAGGACTTACGCCTGCTACGGGACGCTCGGCAACCTACTCGAGAACGCGTCCCTGTGCAGGATGATACCCGACAACGAGATAGAGCTCGCGGGCATACGCGACAAGTGCATAATGTGCGTCGCATACAAGACCCGAGACGCGAAGGTGTGCCAGGTTTTCACAAACCCCATCCGGGTCTCCGAGTGCGAGGCCCAGACGACCCGGAGCTTCACCCTCGCCTGCTGAGGGGTTATATTCACCAAGTGCCAATCTATTCTCGGGGGACCATGTTCGAGGGGCTCTTCAGGCTGTTGGGTTTCGGCGGCGCCAGGAAGACGGTGACGACCGTCCGCCTGGACGTAATGGCCGAGCAGGTGAAGGAGTTCAACGAGGCCAAGCAGGAGATAAACGACAAGATACACGTCCTGGAGGACCGCACGTCGAAGCTCGACAACACCGTCGCGGAGACCCTTGAGATGACCCGCGAGAACCAGACCCGCCTGAGGAGCATCGAGGAGAACATGGACCGGCTCATCCACATATCCGAGGCGGCGCTCAAGGGCGCGGCGGCGCACCCCCCGGGCGGCGAGCCGGACCGGGAACGGAAGCCGCCGAAATAGCCTTTCTCCGTAATAAATACTCGTGCAAGTAATACATTACCCGAATGGCAGAGGAATCCGACATCTCCGACGACCCGGGCTACATCAGCATAAAGATCAAGCGCGACATGCTGCACACGAAGCTCGGCGGCTACATACCGTACGGCTCCCTGGTGCTCGTCGAGGGCAAGGACGGCTCCGGGAAGAGCCTGCTCGTCCAGAGGCTCCTGTACTCGTTCCTGGAGAACGGCGCCACCGTCACCTACATCAGCGCCGAGCTGTCCACCAAGGACTTCCTCGAGCAGATGAACTCGCTCCGCTACGACGTCGACGACTGGATGATAAACCAGCAGCTCCTCTTCATCCCCATGTTCCCGTTCATAGGCGGGGCCAAGCTCAGGGACGACTTCCTGGACCGCCTCCTCTCTGCTGAGCAGCTGTTCGAGAAGGACATAATCATAATCGACACCATGAGCTTCCTCCTAGTCCAGGGCAACATCACCGAGGAGAAGGCGTTCGACGCCATAAAGTTCTTCAAGAAGATAACCGGGAAGAGCAAGATAGTCATCTTCACCGTCGACCCGGAGCAGCTGAACAAGGGCCTCCTCACGCTCATACGCTCGGTCTCGGACATATACCTGGAGTTCGGCATGAAGATACTCGGCGGGGACGTGAAGAAGTTCATGTCCGTGAACAGGTTCAAGAGGTCAAGGAGCGCGGTGGTCCAGCAGATAGCGTTCAGGGTCGAGCCCGGCCAGGGCATGGTCATAGACATAGGAGGACTCGCGTAGGAGGATGAAGCATGGCGGATGACAGGGAGTTCCAGGAGGCCCAGGCGCGCAACCCCCACCTGAGGGAGTACCTGGCCCAGAAGGGGCTTGAGAAGCCGAAGTTCTACGTCCAACTGGACCGGGGCCTCAAGAGCACCGAGTACCCGAACCTGATATACCCCGTCGGGGACCCGATTTTCATCCACATCTGGAGGAAGCCCGGGGAGAACGAGATACAGTACATAGCCGTCGAGCCGCAGATGACTCCCCGCGAGACCGAGCTCTACAACAGGATATCCGACGAGCTCATCAAGATAGCCCATACCATGGACACGAGCGACACCACCGAGGACCTCTCCGACATCCTGGTGAAGCTCCTCAACGACCTCGTGACCGTCGACGGGAAGGTGATGGGGCAGGAGTTGAAGAAGGGGTTCGTGGAGGGGCTCCTGGCCCGCTTCGGCGGCGGCAAGAGGATAAACATGACGGAGGCCGAGTACGACAAGGTGAAGTACTTCCTCATCAGGGAGCGCGTCGGGTACGGCATACTCGAGCCCCTCCTCAGGGACCCGTACATCGAGGACATACACTGCATCGGCGTCTCCCGCGTCTACACCGTCCACAAGATATTCGAGATGGTGCCGACGAGCATCATATTCAACACCGACCTGCAGCTCGACAAGTACGTGTTCGAGTCGAGCGAGCGCGTCGAGCGCCCCGTCAGCGAGGCGAAGCCGATAATGGACGCCATCATGCCGGACGGCTCGAGGGTCAACTTCATCTACGGGCGGGAGGTCAGCCTCGAGGGGTCCAGCTTCACCATACGTAAGTTCAGCAAGGTCCCGATAAGCGTCACCCAGCTCGTGAACTGGCACACGTTCCCCCCGGAGCTCGCCGCCTACATGTGGCTGTGCGTGGAGAACGGGATGAACGTGTTCATATGCGGCGAGACCGCGTCCGGGAAGACGACGACACTGAACGCGATAAGCGCGTTCATCAAGCCGGACGCGAAGGTGTACAGCGTCGAGAACACGCCGGAGGTCACGATGCCGCACCCGACCTGGCAGCACCTCGTCACAAGGGAGAGCGGGAAGGAGACCGACGTCACCATGATGGGCCTCCTCGTCGCGGCCCTCAGGAGCCGGCCGAACTACATCATCGTGGGCGAGATAAGGGAGCGGGAGGGGAACATCGCCTTCCAGGCGATGCAGACCGGCCACGCGGTCATGAGCACCTTCCACGCCGGCGACCCCCACAAGATGATACAGAGGATGACGGGGCATCCCATCAACGTCCCCCTGCCGGCGATAGACAACCTCAACGTCGTCCTCATCCAGCAGGCCGTTTACATGAAGGGGCAGTTCGTCCGCCGCGTCCTTTCCGTGACCGAGCTCATCAAGTACTACGACGAGCTCGGGAAGGTGGCGACCGCGACCGTTTTCGAGTGGATTCCGTCCACCGACGAGTTCGGCTTCCTCGGCTGGCACAACAGCTACATACTCGAGGAGAAGATAGCCCGCCTCCTCGGCTACAAGGACGTCCGCGGCATATACGACGAGCTCACGTTCAGGGCCGCCATAATCAACAGGATGGTGGAGCACAAGGTCTTCAACTACTTCGACGTCTGGGAGGTCGTCAAGTCGTACTACTACAAGGGCAAGGAGGGCCTCCCATTCACAGTCTAAGATGGAATTCGACGAGGCCGTCAGGCTGGCCGGGTACCCGAACCTGGACGAGTACATGCGGAGGTTCATCCTCCCCGTGGTCGGCGCCGCCACCCTCCTGTTCGTCCTGTCCCTGCTTGGCGTCTCGGTCTACGGGAGCATGTACGACCTCGGCTCCGCCCGCATGCTCGCCATATTCGCCCCACTGGGGATACTCATGTTCGCCGTCATAGCGGTCGCCGCCTACCCCTACTACATGATAGAGCGCGTGAAGGTTAACATACACGAGAACATCCACTACTTCATCACCTACGCGGGGGCGCTCTCGACCATACACATCCAGCGGCGGAAGCTGTTCCGCCTGGCGTCCCAGCGGATCGAGTACGGGGAGATAGCGAAGGTGATGGAGAAGGTCGCGTACCTCTCCGACTACTGGAACCTCGGCGTCGTCAAGACGTGCCGGAAGCTCGCCGGGATAGTCCCCTCCAAGATACTCGGCAACTTCCTCGACCGGATGAGCGCGGCCTTCGACTTCGGCGAGAACCTCGACACCTTCCTCTTCGCAGAGCAGTCCGCGGTCATGGAGGACTACGCGAGCGAGTACAAGCAGAGCCTCCAGACGATGAGCCTAGTCCAGGACGCGCTAGTCTCCCTCACCATAGCGGTCTCGTTCATGATGACGGTCGCCTTCATGCTCCCCCTCATAATGGGCTACGACATATACACGCTCGTCGCCTTGAGCGGCCTCATGCTGCTGTTCATAGACGTCATGTCGCTCGTCTTCATAGACAGCTTCATAACCCACGACCAGATGATGCACGGCCTGCCCGTGAAGTCGCCGGAATACAAGCGCCTGAAGTCCCTAGCCGCGCCGGTCGTGGCCCTCAGCCTCGCCCTCCTCGCGTTCCTCCTGATACTCCAGCCGCTGCCGTGGATTCCCGTCCTCGTCGCGATAGCGCTCTCACCGCTGGCCGTCATCGGGTGGTACGCCTCCGAGATGGAGGCCGCGACCGCGAGGCGGGACCAGGCGTTCCCGGCGTTCGTCAGGAGCCTCGGCGGCTCCATGGCCGCGAAGGGGGGGAGCCTCGTAGGCACCATAGGGCCCCTCAGGATACACGAGTTCGGGGTCCTCAACGAGCCGGTCAACAGCCTGTACGCGAGGCTCCGCGTCCGCTGCGACAAGTTCCAGTCGTGGGTTTACTTCGCCGGGGAGACGGGCTCGAACCTCATCGAGAAGTTCGGGAACATATTCATCCAGGTGGTGACGCTCGGCGGCGACCCCGAGAAGGCGGCGAAGATGATAAGCGACAACTTCATCAAGCTCCTGTCCCTCAGGGACCTGAGGATGCAGCTTGCGCAGAGCGTGCGCGGCGTCTACTACGGCACCCTCGTCGGGATAGCCGGGGCCACGTACTCCACCCTCCGGATGGTCGGCATCCTCGACTCCACGTTCAAGAAGTCGTTCTCCTCCATAGCGGCGACGCCGTCGGTCGCGAGCATGACCGCCGGTATTTTCCCGACCATCGGGGACATCAACATGCCCATGGTCGAGAACCTCCTGTTCGTCATACTCGTCTTCCACGTCGCGTTCTCAGCGTACTCGGTGAAGATGGTGGACGGGGGCTCGAAGTACACGGCGTTCCTGGACTTCGTCGTCATGGTCTGGGGGGTCGCGCTCACCGCGGTCCTCGTGCCGTCGCTCTTCGACATGATGTTCAGCCAGGGCTCGGCTGCGTCCGGCGTGGTGGAAGGGGTCGCGCCCCTCCCGTAGCCCTCTAACAGAACGACGCCTCGACCCTCACGTAGTCGAGGCCAGGGGCCGCCGTCTCGTTCCGAAGAAGCGTCAGGCCCTCCGCCTGTGCGACGTCCACCACGTAGTCGCCGTACTCGTCCGCCCAGAGGAAGGAGTACGGCACAAGCTTCCTCTCCCAAGCCCCGAAGCTGACGTTCCTCTCGTACGTCTCGTACGCCCTGTCCGTCGCCGGGTCCGTGAGGTAGGCCCTGACAGTCCTGTCCCCGGCTTCCCTCCCGTTCACATAGGATAGGACGCCCCTGAACTCCCACGGCCGCCCGTCGAGCGCCGCCGCCCTCAGCGTACAGTCCGTCCCGTTCGCCTTCGGGATGCTGTAGAGGAGCTCCCTCACCTCCCCCGCCGCGAACGCCTCATCGGCTATGCGGAAGTACGTCCTGTTGTATGTGTCGTTGGTTACAGTCGTCGCCGAGCCGAGCAATCTCACAGTCTTCGGGCCTCCCGTGTTAACGGCGACGCCGCCGACCAGCATCCCGTCGGACTGGAGGCCGGAATCGTTTGCCTGCACCTGGTAGAGTTTTACTTCCATTCCGGTCGCCTCGTCTTTCCCGCCCGCCACAAGCCTGAAGGCGCCGCCGGCCGCGTTATGCCTGAGTTTGTAGACTAGGAGCCTGTCGGTGAGCGAGAACGGCAAGTCCTCCCGAGGCGGAGGAAGGAGGCCCCCCATCATCCTGTACAGTATGGCGCCGTCGCTCGTCCTCACCACGTTGAAGTTCTCGTCGTTGAGCAGTATGTGGGTTACGTTTGCACGGGCGAGGGTGACGGCCGCCTGACGCTCCGGCATCCAGAGCGTCCGGTGCGTCCCCCAGTCTATCCGGCCCGCGTTCGACACCGACTTCAATCCGGAGACCGCCTCCACGATGTACCCGTGGTCCCAGGCGGACAGAACTTTGCCCACGTCCCCCCTGAGCGAGCTCAACGCCCGGTACTCCATGTCGGTGATTATCTTCCTGGCCTCCACGTCGTGGACGAAAAGGAGGTTGACTATGACTCCGACTGCGATGACGGAGGCGACGGCCCTGGCGCCGGAGCCCCGCGAGAGGGAGTGCAGCATATACGCCGCCGCCAGGGCGAAGAGGGGGAGGTACCTGTATCCGGCGTCCGTGTTCAATGCTACGTAGGCGAACGCCAGGGCCCCGGATGCGGCGGCAGCCTTCGCCGACGTCGCGCGGCCCGCAGACAGGAGCGCCAGGCAGACGGAGCCGGAGAGGATGAGGGCGTACGAGACGGTGTCGGACACCCGGACGCCGGATGCGGCCAGGCAGAGCATCGACGCGGCCGAGACCGCGAGGGCGCAGACTCCGGCGAGCGTCAGGCTCAGGGCCGGCTCTCCTATGACTCCTGCGTTCAGACGCCTCATCCCCCATGACGCCGCGGCAAGGCCCACCGCCGAGGCGGCGCAGGAGAGGAGTGCTAGGGCGATGAACGCTGGGACGATGTTGTATGATAAACCCAGGAGGCCGGAAAGCATGGGGGCGGCCGATGACGGATTCCACAGGCCGAGCGCGTATCCTGCCGCCGCAGCAGGCGCCGCGTAAAGCAGCGCATTCGCGCCGGCATTTAACAGCCAAGCTGCATAGGCTCCGGCGTCGGCCGCCAGGGAACAGGCCTTGCGGCCTGCTCGCCCGGCATTCCATCCGGAGGCCTCAAGCAGCGCGGCCGAGTACGCGGCGGCAGCCGCCAGGGAAATGACAGCGTACCCTGAGACGCCGAGCCCCAGCCCCCCGTATCCGCCCATATGCCAGTATCCCGCCGTCAGCCAGGCCAGGGACGCCAGGACCAGGGTTTCCGACTCGGCTCCCGTCCTCTTCCACGCCGCGGCCTCCGCGACAGTCGAAACCCTCCCCCGCCCCCACGCCGTTATCGCGTAGGCTGCGAGCATGGCTACTCCAAGGTCGCCTATCCTCGTGCCCCTGTCCATGACGCCGGCGAGCATGAAGCCGGCCACCGTCAAAGTTAGGCCTATAATGTCCCTGCGCCTGAAGGCCTGGACGGCCCCCGCCGGCAGGAGGAGGAGGAGCACGTTGTACCTGAGCCAGAACGTCTGCAGCCCCACGGGCTGCACGTCCGCGCTGCCCCACCGGCCCTGCGGCAGATCGTGCAGGCTCTCCTCGGTGAGCGGCGCGAGCACAGTCCCCCCGAGCGCGAAGACCATGGCGAGCGCTAGGAACAGGTACGCGGGATAAATGTCGCGCCTCCTGCCTTCCCTGGCCGATGAGAGGGCGTACTCGAGGAGGGCGTGGAGGACGTACGCTCCCGCGACCATGATGCCGACGTTCATCGCGGTGTTTATGCGGGTGGCAGAGGAGACGACCAGATAGTACGCCGCCGAAAAAATGAGGCCGCCCGCCCAGCCGGAGCCCGCCGCCTTCACAGCAAGATAGAGCGACGAGACGATTAGGAGGAGTTGGAGGTGGTCGTGCGTGAATCCCGCGGTCGAGAGGGCGAGCGGCTCCACCATGCCGGCGTAAAGTAGGCCGGCATACAGTCCCGTCTTCCCGTCGGTGAGCTCCTTCACGAGGAGGTAGA
>JBFYKH010000041.1:0-22121 GCA_041306075.1 Candidatus Altarchaeota archaeon | reverse complement strand
AGGAGCTTTCGAGGAAGCTTAGGACTTCAAGCGAGAGCACGCTTTCGAAAAGCCACAAGCTGAGGGACTACCACGCCAGGATAATGGAGGTGCAGGGCCGGCTTGAGAGGCACGGCGCCTAGACGCACACCCGCTTGTGCGGTTTCGAGACGATTATCCAGGCCTCGATGGGGTCCTCGCACAGTTCCGTGCACCCGAGCAGGAACTCCCCCTCCAAGCCGGCTTCGAACTCCGCCACATAGGCCTGGTTCGGCCTGAGTACGATGCTCCTGTTGTTCAGCTGGTCGCGTATCTTGTAGAGGCCCTCCTCGTTGCGTATCGTCACCCGTACGCTGTCGCCGACGAAGGCTTCGATGCGCTTCGGCCTGAACTTCCCGGACACGACGTTCAGGGCGTAATCCCGCTGCATGGGCTCGTAGTCCGGCCACGGCGCCATCGTGCAGACGGTGGTGGACGTGGACGTGGTGCTCGTCGATGACGACGAAGACGAGGTCGTCGACGGGCCGGTGCACTCCCAGTCGGTGCAGACGCATTCGCGGCTCACCTGCTCGCCAGCCGCGCCGGGTTCGGTTGTGGACGTAGTGGCGCTCGACGATGACGCGGCAGCCTCTGGCACGCATCCTCCCTGAGCCCGCATCCCCAGGCACGCATCCCTGGAGCGTGACTCGCTCCCGTCCGGGCATATGTACGTGAAATCCACGGCGGGGGATGATGAGCCGGCGAGCGAGGAGCCGGAACCCTGCGTTGCGATGCCGTAGCCGAGGAGCCCGGACGCCAATAGGGCTGACGCGAAAAGGAGCGCCCCTGCGCCGCCGACCGCTGAGGCGACCCCGAACTCCAACCTGCGGCCGCCGGCATCGGAGAGGCTCATATAGTAGGGATTACGCCGGGGCGTTAATAAGGTTCAGGGCGGGTTTTTAAACTCTGTGGGGGAATTAGATTCCATGAGGCTTGCCTGGCTGGCCCTCCTGGCCTTCGCATGCGGCTGCTTGGGCGGTGGCGTAGAGAGCGGATGCGACGCCCGGACGGAGGCCGCCGCCCGGGGCGCCATCGAGCGGCTCAACTTCTGCACTACCCGGGACGACTGCGTCATAGACTCCTTCGGCTGCCCGTTCGGCTGCGTCAGCCTCGTGAACAGGTACGCGGACCTGGCGGACGCGAGGAATAGGACGGAGACGTACCACGCAGCCTGTCCGGAGTGCAAGTACAAGTGCCCGGCGCCCCCGGAAGAAGGGGACATACAATGCGTCGGCGGCGTATGCGTTGACGTCAGGTACGCGCCCACGACGACCGCCGCCCCTGGCGAGCGCGGAATCGTGCGCGACTGCGAATACACCATGGGCTCAAACTGCAAGAAGTGCTACTGCATGGAGGCCGCCGGCGGATGCGACATAGTCGACTGGAGCCTGGTCGGAGACCTCAAGGAATACGTCGGCAGGAACGTCACATACGAGGCGGAACGCGCGAACCTGAAGTGCACCAGGATGTGCCCGTGCAGGATGAGTCTCACGGGCATAGTTGCGCAAGAGGAGCCGGCTGCCGTCGCCGAATAGTAGGGGCGCACGATTTATGTCATCTGCGGTTTCCGCCGCGCTCGAAGTCTATGTATCCCCTGGAGGGGTCGATGTGTATCAGCCTCGCCCTGACTTTGTCGCCCACCCTCATGCCCCGCTCGCCCCTGACGACCCTGCCTTCCGCCGGCGGGGCCAGGAGCCGGACGTACGTCCCCTTCTCCGATGCCCCGGTAACTATCGCGTCGAACGTCTCCCCCATGCGGACGGATAACATGGCGGCCGCCGCGACCTTCCGCATGAAACGCTCCACCTTCTTCGAACCCTTCTCAAGTTCGGTCAGCCGGGTCGCATGCGACTCCAGCTCCTCAACGGTGTATGGGCATTCCCCGCCCGCGAGGACTGACTTCAGGAGCCGCTGGATTATCACGTCCGCATAGCGCCTGTTCGGCGCGGTGGCGTGGGTATAGTCCATGATGGCCAGGCAGAAGTGCCCAATCGCCTTTTTGCCCGGCTCGATGACGACGTACTCGCCGGGGCCTAGCAGCTTCACGACGGTCAGCGAGAGGTCCGGGAAGCGTAGCGGGTCCGCATCCCTCCTTCTGGCGAGGAACTGCGACAGCGCCTTCGAGTCCGGCTCGGCGGGAAGGCCCGTCCCATAGGATGAGGCGACGTCCCTGATGGCACCCCAGTCCCTCGGCGTGCGCACGACCCTCTGGAGGAAGGGGACGCGCTCCCCAGTAAGGTAGGACGACATCGTCTCGTTGGCTGCGACCATGAGCTGCTCGATTATGAACCTGGCCCGGTTCTTGCGCTCCACCACCAGGGAGTTCACAGTGCCCCCGGCGATGACCGGCCTGGCCTCTATGGTGTCGAGCTCCAGCATCCCGTTCAGAAGCCTGTAGCCCCTCAGCCTCCCGGCGGCGCCGTCCTGTAGCCTGACCTGCTCTTCGAGGCCGGGAGTCCTCTCGAGCGCCTCTGGCGCCGCGAGCGCGCCTTCAAGCCAGCCGCCGACGCTCTCGTAATCGAGCTTCGCCTTGTTGCGGACCAGTGCGCGGGATAATCCGCCCGGCAGTATTCTCCCGTCCTGCCGCACGGAGTACTCTATCACCACCGCCAGGCGGTCCTCTTCTACCCTGAGCGAGGTGAGGTCGGTCGAGAGCCGCTCGGGCAGCATGGGGAAGATTCTGACGCCTGTGTAGACCGACGAACCGTTGCGGGCGGCGTGCATGTCCGTCGCCGAGCCCTTTCCGACGAACGCGTCCACGTCCGCTATGGCCACCTTCACGTGTATCTCCCCGGCGCCGCCTTCCTCACAGTACTCTATCTGGTCGAGGTCAAGGGAGTCGGGGTTGTCTATGGAGGACCAGAGTAGGTGACGGAGGTCGCGCACGGCTGCCATGTTCCCCTTGATGGCGGCGGCCTCGTCCATGGCGGCCGCCTCCCTGAGCGCGTCTTTCGGGAAATCAGGCTCAAACCCGTACTTGGCCATGGCCCCGACCGCGGCTCGCTTGAGGTCGATGCGACGTGAGTCCTGCATGGGCGTTCACTTGATTGAGTGTATTGAGTTGTCGAGGGTATAAAGTTGCGCGAACCCGGGTTATATGCAAGTATGTGCGGGAAGCGTTAAATTCAGTTGCCGAATATGCTCGAGAACGCGGAGGCCGCCTCGTCGCCTATCTCCGACGGCTTCTCCTCGGGCGTCTCCTCGCGTCGCCCCTGCCTTGCGGCCGCGAGCTTCTGTATGTTCTGGTCCATCCGCGTTATCTTCCGCTCCATCTCGGCGAGTATGTCGAGTATCTGGCTCATCGTCGGCTCCCCCGCGCGCCTGCCGTCCCCCACCGCCTTGAGGCCCCTGAGGGGGCCCTCGACGCTGAAGGTTAGGTCGCCGCACCGTATCGGGGAGGGGCATATGTCCAGGACGTCGGCGTGGAAGCGTTTTACCGCCGCCTTGTCGCCTTCCACGACCACGACGAGGGCCTTGGATGCGGCGTGGAGGACGCTGCCTTCGAGGCCGTGGTGGTGTATCTCCTCCTGGAGGCGGAGCCTGAACCATTCCCCGTCCTCGCCGGCTATGTTGAATTTCGCAGACACCATTTCGCGCCCTCCATGAGGTCCGACAGGGCCTCCTCCGACTGCATCGGCCTTGCCCCGTCCCGGATTTTGCCGTATGTCTCCTCCGTGAGCAGGTTCCGGTATGCGAGCCCCAGGCTCCGGCAGGCCAGCATCAGGGCCTGGTGGGATTCGCTGTCCGGCTTCAGGAAGCACGCGACCCGCTTGTATTTTCCGGCGTGCGCCTTCAGGTAGCCGGCTATCCTCTCCGCCGTCACCTCGATGTACCGTTCCTTGATTTTCGGCGTCTCCTTGGACTCTTCCCAGTCGTAGCTCTCGAACGGGTACCTGTCCTCGAACTCCCGGGGTATCACTCCGGCGTTGCTGAGCATGACCTCGTGGAAGCGCCCCCGGCCCGCGGACTCGAGCACGCGTATTATCCCCTGATGCGTCTTCGAGAGCGAATAGGGCTTCCGGTTCGCGCACGGGAGGAAGAGGAGGACCCTGCCCTCCGGCGGCTCGTACCATCTGACGAGGTAGTCCTGCCAGACCTCGAAGTGCGGGTGCGTGAGATGCCATTCGCCGACCCCGGTGAGGTCCTCGCGCATCCCGTCCGGGAACGACGGAGTGAACCTGAACGTCTCCGCGTCGTATTCCACGCGGGGGTCGTCGGCCCACCTCCCCGCCGCCTCCAGGAAGTCCTTCCTCGACATGAACGACCATTCCCCGTCCACCCAGAGGCGGGTGAGCGGAGCCCCCGCGTGAGGCAGCGTGTTTATGAGCACCACAGAGTCGGAGTGCGCGAGCGCGTACTCGACGCTCACGTCAAGGCTCTTTTTGACGTCCGCCACGAATGGGGGGTTCACGAGAAGGTAGGTCCTGACCTTGAATCCCGCGTCGTGGACGGCCTTCGCCGCGGCCTCGTACTCCCTCCTGCCGTATCCCTTGTTCAGCCTCTTCAGGAGGGCCTCGTCCGCGCTCTCAAGGCCCATGGCGACAGTCAGCTCCAGGCCTGCGAACTCCCGCAAGGCCTCGGCGGTGACGTACTCGGGCCTCGACTCCACCGTGAGCGCCCGCACCTTCCGCCGAATGCACTCGCTTATGAAGTGCCGCCTAGCGGCTGACGGGACCTGCTTCTCATCAAGGAAGCTGCCGGAACCGTAAACCTTGACCTCGTAGTCCGTCAGCGTCGAGAAGAACCTGTCGAAGCACGCCCTCACCTTCCCGGCCTCCGGCTCCTCCCCCCTTATCCGGCCGTACCCGCAGAAGAAGCATCTCCCGTGGCTGCATCTGCCGCTCGCGAGTATGAGGACCGCCATCACCTGGCCTCCCTGAGCTTCGACAGCTCCTCCCTCACCCTGTTGGCCTGCACCTTCTGTACCATCGCCTCCAGGTCGACGCCGTCCCTCAGGCCGACGTCGGAGCCGCCGAACATGCGGACCCTCACCGCCACCGCCCCCTCCGAGACGAGCGCCGACACCCAGCCCCCAAGCAGCTTCTCGTCGACGCCAAGCTCCTTGGCCGCCTGCTTCTCCTTCATCCTGCCCTTCGCGGACAGGAGCTTCAGGAGGTCTGACGCGTCCTTCCCCCCGGGGGAGGCCGCGTAACGCGGGTCCGTCTCCTTCTGGCCATGGACTTTCATCCGCGGCCTAGATTCCGGTTCCGGCACGGGATTTTTGGACGACTCCGGAACATCAGTCGGCTTCAGGACCTGTGACCAGCTCCTCTTCGGCGCCTGCCCCCCCGTCTCGGCCGGCCGCTCCTGAGCCCTTGCGCTCCACAAGAGCGCCGCCTCCTCCTCGAGGAGGCGTTCGATATCCTCCTCATAGCCGATTATCGCCGCCTCGGGGGCCTTCTCGCCCAAGGCCCCGAGCTCCAGCTTAGCCTTCGCTATCTTCTCCTTGAGGGCCGCTATCTTAACCCAGCATTCCGCGCCCGCCGGGGCCGCCGGAGCCGCGGCTGCCGGCTTCGGCTCGCCCTTGCCGCGCAACGCCTCAAGCTCGTCGTGCTTCGCCCTCAGCGCCTCCTCGAGCTTCATCCGCTCAGCCCGCTCACGGCGGAGCTTCGCCTCAAGCCCGGCGGGTGCCGACGAATCGTCAGCCAGGCCCGCCTCCTCTATGGCCTTGAGCCTGCCCTTCAATTCCTCGAGCGCCTTCCGGTCCGACACCATCTCCTCCCTGAGGCCGATGATGATGCCGTCCTTGTCCGCCGCCCGGGCTTCGAGGGCCGCTGCACGCTGCCTCTCCCTGGCGAGGTCCGACTTCAGGGCAGCTAGCACGTCCTTCGGGTCCCCGATGGACTTGAGCCGCCGGTAGCCGTCTATCTTCATTCGCATGGAGTCCGAGAGCCGGTACGTCTGGCCGTCGGCGTCGATTACCGCGAGACCGCGCTCGGCGAGCAGTGCTGCCCATGAGGCGGCCTTCTCCTTGGGGACGTTGAGGATTCTAGGCGCCTCGTCCGCCCTCACCTGGCCCTGCCGTATGATGAGGCGGAGCAGGTCCTTGTAGGTGCCGGACTCCTCTATGATGTCCTCCCAGCTGTCGCCCATGGTATAAGAGATTAGGCGGGCGAATATAAGTCGCATCTACCGCAGTATCTGGCATTCGCCCTCCAGGAGGGGCAGCTGCCGCTGCTCCAGGGCGTTCGGGTTCAGGGGTATGAGCATCTTAGAGTCCGATGTGCTCACCTTGTCCCTGAGCTGCTGTATCAGCCTCAGCACCACCTGGAAGTTGTTGTTCGACACCAGGTATTCTACGCCCTCCAGGAGTATCGCGCTCGTCGGGTTCTCGTCTATGAACTTGGAGACCAGTATGCTCAGCTCCTGGAGGCCGGAGATGGATTCGACGTCCCGGTCCGTCTGAACGCTCGTCAGCCACACCACCTTGGCGTCGCCGAGGTAGACGCGCCGCTTCACCTGGTTCGGGTTCGACCGGGTCACATAGAGGCCCTTGACCCCCGCGCGTATCTCCTTGATGAACAGCCGGACCGCCCGCTCCGACTTCGGCTCGTATATTAGGTAGGTGACGCCGATGTCCAGGTCCGCTTCCTGGGGCTCCGGGGCCTCTGGGGGCGCGGCCTCCGCCTTGACGACGCCCTCCGTCTCGAGCGTCTTCACCGCCTCGCCCATGTCCTTCATCCCCTCCTCTATCTTCTGCAGGTCCTTCTCCTGGGCGCGGTTCTGGTATGCCCGGAACTTGTTGAGTATCTCGATTGTGGGGCGTATAGTCGGGTTCGGGTGGCTGAGGCTCTCCACGTCGACGAATCCGCGCGAGACCAGTATCCTCACCCACGCGTTGATGACGCTGCGCTTGACGCCGAGTATGTCGGCCGCCTCGTCCGCCTTAACCCCCTCGGTGTAAACGGAGAGCTTCAGGAGGGTCTTCGCCGACTTCTGGCTCTCCCCCATCTTCTCGACGAGCTCCTGGAGGGCGGTTATGCCCCTCCGCCTGGCCTGCTCCTTCTGGTGCATCAGCTCCCACTGCCGCCTCCGCTCCAAAGCCTCGTCCATGATGTGTTAACTATGTAAGCAGGGTTTATTATCCCTTCCCGCGGCCGTAACTCTCCCGCACCGCCTTGACGATTTCCGCGGCCTTCTTCTCGCCTATGCCGTCCACCTCCCGAAGCTGCTTTTCTCCGGCGGACATGACGCCCCGCACCGAGCCGAACCTGGCGAGTAGGCGATCGGCCAGGACGGCGGAGACCGACGGGAGGGACTCGACTATGAACCTCTGCCGCTCGTGCAAGAGCTCCGGCTTCCTTTCCCCGCGGAGGGCTACGGCGCGGCCGCCCTCCTGCTGCTCCCGCCTCGCGAGGGCGAGGATTATCTGGGCTGTGTCCTCCTCGTCCTCGGACGGTATTATGGGTATCCTGAAGTCTATGGAGAGGCTGGCGAGCGCGCCCCTGACGGCGTTCGGGTGTATGTTCCTCTGCGAATACAGCCGGTCGACCTTCTCGAGCACGATGACTGGGGCGTCGAAGTTCCTGCGCATCTCCGCCGCCTGCGCCATCAGCCGCCTGTCAATCAGGCTTCCGAGGAAGTCGTCCATCGTCTTGCGCTCCACGCACACCCGGTCCGAGACCAGGTAGTCGCCGACGGGCAGCTGCCTCAGCTCTATGTCGCAGGAGTCCCTGAGTGCGGAGAGTATCGCGCCGTTGCGCTCCCTGCTGTCCACATACACCTTCAGCCTCCCCCCCTCCCCGGCCCCGAAGGAGACGAGGCTCTGCTGGCCGTAGGCAGTCTCTTTGGCTGCGGCTGTGGAAGCCCCCGTCCCGGGCCGCGGCTTCGCGCCCTTTCTCATCTCGTCCACTATCCCCGCCATCTTCCGCTCCTTGTGGACCGACACCCAGTAGTACGCCTCGTCCCTGGTGCCCTTCGCCATCATCACGTAAACTTCACCTGTAGCGCTCCTGCCGGTCCTGCCCCGCCGCTGTATGGCCCTGATTTCCGAGGGGACCGGCTCGTAGAACACTACGGCGTCCACCTTCGGTATGTCCAGGCCCTCCTCGGCGACCGACGTCGCCACGAGGGCGGTGTACTTTCCCTCCCTGAAGCGGTCGAGGACCTCGACCTGCCGCTTCTGCGTCATCCCGGACTTCAGCCCCCTAGACGCCTGGCCGATGAACTCGTGCGCGAGTATGTCCGACGCGTTCAGGCATGAGATGATGGCCTCGACCGAATCCCGGTACTGGGTGAATATGAGGACCTTCCTGCCCCTGTATCCGCCGACTATCCTCGCGAGCTCCGCGAGCTTCGGGTGCTCGACTCCCCCCCGGCGCAGCTCCTCCAACGCCTCCCGGGCCCGGAGCATGTCCTCGTCCCTGAAGAGGCTCTTCACCGCCTTCGTGCCCTGCGTCTCAAGCCGACCGAGATACTCGCGGAGGGCAGCGACCCCCTGCGTCTCCAAAAGCTCGACGGCGTGGTTCACCTTCAGGGCCGATGCGGCCGCCGATGCCGCCTGGAACGCGTCGCCGCCGGATGCTATGTCGGCCCTTACGGCGGACTGCGCCTTCAGTAGGGCGGTCTTCGCCACCCGGGCCACGTCCGCGCTGTCGATGTAGCCCTGCTCCTTCAGGCGCTTGAGGTCCCGCCTCAAGAGCTCCCGAAGGAGCGCCTGCACCCGCCGGAAACCCTCCGGCAGGTCAACACGGACCCAATGCACCTTGACAGGCTGAACGTACTCGCGCACGTCCGGGTCGGACTCGCTCTTGGCCTCCACGAGCGTCACACGGAGGTTCCCGCAAATCTCCTCCACGGTAGCCCGCTCGCTCGAGGGGCTCGCGGTGAGGCCGAGCGTCATCGGAAGGCGCGCCTTCCCCAGGTACTCCCTCGCTATTGAGACGTAGCTGTAGTCGCCGACGGCCCTGTGGGCCTCGTCGAAGACGAGGAGCGAGACGTCCGACAGGTCGAGGCCGCGGACGATGTCGTTCTCTATCGTCTGCGGCGTCGCGAATATAATCCTCGATGCCGCCCAGAGTGCGCGCCTCTTCTCGGGCGCCTCGGCGCCGGTGAGGACGCACATGCCCTCAACGTTCAGGAGCCCCTGGAGGCTCCTCATGTGCTGGACGGCGAGCGGCTTCGTCGGCGCCAGGAACAGGACGCGGCTGCCCCGGTGCTCATGGAGCCTGTGGGCGGCGACCATAGCGGCGATGACGGTCTTTCCGAGGCCTGTCGGCAGGACGACGAGGGTGTTCTCCCCGAGGGCCCGGGCGACGATGCCCTCTTGGTACTTCCTGAGGGTGACGGCGCCCTCCCTGACCATCGGGTGCTCGACAGGCATCGGTAATATGATAGTCCCCCGGCTAATAACTCCCGAGGTCCTTGAACATGGTGCTGCGCTCCCGGATGCGCATGTGGAGGAGCTCCCTGTCCCGGTAAAACATGCCGCGGTTCTCGTAGTCGACGTAGAACCAGTATTCGCCGAGCTTCCGGCGCGAAGGCCTCGACTCTATCTTCGTGAGGTTCACGTTCGCGTCCGCGAAGACGCGCAGTATGCTGTAGAGTGCGCCCGGCTCGTCCTTGGACGCGAAGAGTATCGACGTCTTTGTGCCCTCCCCCGGCTTCTTCGACAACGCTATGAAGCGGGTCTGGCTCTCCTGGTCCTGCACGCCCTCCGCGAGCTCTGCGAGCCCGTACCTGAGCCCCGCCTCCTTCAGGCCGACCGCGGCGGCGTCACCCCGCTTGGCGGCCTCGGTCATCGCCTCCGTCGTGCTCGCGCTCCCCTGCAGCCTCGCGCCGGGGTAGTTCTTGGCCAGGTAGTCCCGGCACTGGGCTAGCGCGTGGGGGTGGGACATCACGAGCTTGACGTCCCCGGGCTTCACGCCCGGCGCCGCCATGAGGGACAGGACTATGTCGAGCGTCGTCTCCTTCGTTATCTTCAGGTCGTACTTGAGGAGCGACTCCATCGTCATGCCCACGGAGCCCTCGAGGCTGTTCTCCATGGCGACGACGCCTAGCCCGCCCCCGCCGTCCACCCGCCGGAACACCGCCTCCACGCTGTCCAGGTACTCGAGCTCGGCCCCGGGGTACATCCTCTCTGCCGCCTGCTCGCTGAATGTGCCCGCCGGGCCGAGGACCGCGACATTCTCTGCCATAGTTGGTTAGTGATAAGCTCCGGAGGTTATAAGCCTGATGATTTATGCTCCCGCGGCGTTAGTATCTAGGTGAGGTTGAAGGCGCCGGGTGAAGGAGCTGACCCCCCGGGGGAACTGCCCGGGGAGAAGGGGGCTTTCCGGGACATCTTAGTGAAGACCGACACGGCTAGGGTGTCCGCCGACGAGAATGCCCGCCTCTGGGTGGGCCAGTCCATATGCGAGTCCCTGGTTCTGCGCTCGAAGGGGAGCGGCCGGAGGGCCTTAGCCGTCGCGCACATATCCGCCCTACCGTCCGAGGAGATGCTGCTCCACGGCTCAGGCAGGCGCGCCCTGCCGGATGCGGCCGTCCAAGCCCTCGCCGCCGGGGGCGCGGCCTCAACCATGAATACGACTGCCGACGGCATATTGGACGCCATGCTTGCAGCCTTCGACGGCCTCGGCGCCGGCGACAGGGAGGCGGTGGTAGTGCCTAATAGCGGATTCGACAGGTCCCTGACCAACGCCCTCCTGGCGGCTCTTGAGAGGAAGGTCGCCGAAGGCAGACTCGGGAGGGCGACATTGGGCGTGGGGGCGAACAACATGTGCGTAGCAGTCGCCGACGGCGAGGTAAGGCCCTTCCGCGGCAGGCCGCCCATGAGCGTCTGGGAGGAGATGAGGCCTTAAGCTACTCGTTCTCCCTGCAGTATTGTATGATGCGCTCGAAGAGTCCCTTGACGAATCCCTTGTTCAGCCTCGTCCTCTCGGTCACCCTGATTATGACGTCCTGCTCCCTCTTCGGGTCGATGACGGGCAGGCCGTGCCTGCGCTTAGCCTCCCCAATCTTTCCCGCCAAGTCCAGGCGCTCCTCCAGGAGCCTCACAATCTTGGAGTCCACCGCGTCGATTTTCTCCCTTAGTTCGTCAATAGGCATCGAATCACCGGGTAATGAATATGATGGGGGGTATAAATCATGTGCGGCGCTACCCCCTCCCCCATTCCCCGACTATGTCCACGTCCTCGCCGCTTATCCTCGTCTCCCGCCTCCGTATCTTCACCGGCACCGGCAGCCTCACGGCTGAGCCGGAGACTATGGCCTCGCCCCGGCCGAGGCTCGGGAGGTCGCGGACTATGTCCTCCGTGACCGTCTCCACGGACTGGCGGATGTACTCCTGGTCGGCGGGGTTGACTATCTTCATTATCACCTGCGTGTTGCACTGGGACAGGACGTCCGAGTCGAGCTTGTTCGGCCGCTGGCTTACGACGCAGAGGCCGACGCCGAACTTCCTGCCCTCCCGCGCGATCTTCCGTAATATTGAGCGGCTCGGGGAGTACTCCCCCTCCACCGCGCGGGGCGCGAAGTTATGGGCCTCCTCCAGGACGAGGAGCGTCGGCACCCTCACCCCGGAAGCGTCCTCGCGGCGCATGAACCTCTTCCTGCCGTCGAAGACGCCCCTGCATATCGCGGCGACGATTATCCCGCTCACGCGCTCGTCCGCCTCGCTGAGGTTCACCACCGTCAGCTGGTTCGCCTTCACGATTTCCTGCAGGGGCGTGCCGTCGGCCGCGAACACGCCCATCCTCTCAAGCCGCTTGATGCGCCGCATGAGGGCGCCGACCGTGGACACCCCCACCTTCTTGGTGATGCTCTTGAGTATGTTCGCCGGCAGCGCCTCCGGGCCCTCCCCCGCCTTCTCGCCCTTCTTGATGTCGTAAACGAGCTCGAGTATCCGGTGTATGGCGGACAGGTCGTAGCGGTCGTAGAAGCGGTCCGCGAGGCCTATAACCTCGTCCAGGAGGTCCCGCTGCGTCGTCGTCAGGTCCGGCATGAGGTTGACGAAGTCGCCGCCGGAGAGCGACGACACCTCCACCTTTATTTTTTTGGGGCCGTCGACGGTGTACGATACGACGTCCGAGTCCTTGAACTCCATCCCCCGGTATTCGCCGTGGAGGTCGAATATGACGACGGAGCCCTTCTTCTTCATGAGCTCCTCCACGATGACGCCGACGGTGTAGCTCTTCCCCGCCCCCGTCATGGCGAGCACCGCCAGGTGGCGGCTGACGAGCTCGTTGATGTCGAGCGAGACCTTCACGGTGTCGCGGGTGGAGAGGGAGCCGACCGTCGCCGACTTCGACTCGTCCTGCCTGAGTATGGAGTCTAGGAGGCTGTCCGGGGCGAGCTCGACCGTCGAGCCCGGCTTCACCCCGTGCCGGGGTATCTCGAGGCCCTCGCCGGTGTCGACACCCAGGACCTTGACCATCGGCACCGGGTACTCGCCCTCCTTCAGGACTATGTCCGCTAGCCTGAGGTCGCGGCCGAACTCGTCCGGGAGAAGCTCGTTGGATATCACGATGTCCTTGACGACTCCGAGGACCTTCCTGCCGGAGACGGCCTCGTCGACCATCACAAACTCGTCGCGCCTGACGTTGGCCTCCTGCCCCTCCTTTATCACGAACTTGAAGGCGCGCAGCGTCGTCGAGCCGATGACCTGGCCTACACCCATCGGATAATATTACGCCCCTGGGAAATAAACCGGCGCCGCTGCCTGGCCAGGACGCGCCGGCCCGTGGAATCTGGCCGCGTTCCCCGCATTTCATGCGGCATATTGCCTTTAATCCACGGCGCACATATTCTTTCCATGCGCGCCCTCGTCGTCGGGAGATTCCAGCCGTTGCACATCGGGCACGTGAGGATGCTCGAGTACGCCGCGTCGAAGGCGACTTACCTCGTCATAGGCATAGGCAGCTGCAACAGCGCTAAGACCCCGGAGAACCCGTTCTCCGCAGAGGAGAGGGAGGCGATGCTGAAGGAGTCGCTCCAGCTCAAGAGGCCCTATGAGCTGAAGCGTATACCGGACTTCGGGGACGACGGGAAATGGTCCGCCTGGATAAGGGAGAACCTGAGCTTCGACGCCTACATGACCAACAGCGAGAGGGAGCGGGGGATAATGGAGGCGGCGGGGGCGAACGTGCAGCCGATACCCTTCTATGAGCGGGAACTGTATTCAGCCACCGAGGTGAGGCGGAGGATGCTCGAGGACGGCGACTGGATGAGCCTCCTGCCGGAGGGCACGGTGAAGGTCATAGGCGCCGTAGACGGCCTATACAGGGTCAAGAAGCTGTCGAAAACGCCTCTTTGAAGCGGTAAGGGCGGCCGCGACGTTTGCTGATGAGTCAAGCCCCGCTGAGGATTATCAGCGCTAGAAGGAGTAGGATGGAGGAAACTCGGACGTAGTTTGAGGATTTCACCAGCATCTTCGTCAGAAAAAGCATCACCGAAGCGGCGAGCACTGCGGGCACCAGCCCGGCATACTGGCCGAGAAGAGGGTGCAGGGTTTTGTATAACGTCAACATCGGGATGCCTATGATAGCCGCCGGTATTATGCCCAAGCCTATGTCGCATGCCATGGGCCTAAGGCAGCCCATAGCAATCAAGGTGACGAAGATTAGCTGGGAATAGACCACGAATCCGACGAAGATGTCGGAGTATGAGCGCGCCCCCATGGTAGAATAATCCCTTTGCCTGTATATAACCCCCGTGCACGTGTTTTTATATGGGTTTCGCGTAGTACTATGTACCCGTTTCACTAGCCGGCTTATTCGGCTAGGAGGGCAAGAATGGAAGCGAAGGAATTCACGCCAAAGCTCGAGGAGGCTCTGTCCAAGAAGGGGGAGCGCAAGTTCAAACAGACCGTGGAGGTCGTATTCAACTTCCAGGGCGTCGAGATAGAGGGCGCCCACAAGCTGAACCTCAACGTCGTCCTGCCGAAGGGCCGGGGCAAGGACGTTGAGATAGGGGTCTTCGGCGACGGCGACCTCAACGTGAAGGCGAAGAACGTCAGCAAGCACGTCCTAAGCAAGGCCGAGCTGGAGGCGGAATCCAAGAACAAGAGGAGGATGAGGGTATACGCAGGCCAGTGCTACGGCTTCATAGCCCAGGCGGACATGATGGGCCTCATCGGAAAGAGCTGGGGAATAGTCCTCGGACCCCGCGGCAAGATGCCGCAGCCCATACCGCAGAACGCCAACATCGAGGAGGCGGTTAAGAGGGCGAAGAACGTCGTCAGGATAAAGAGCAAGAAGCTGCCGATAGTGCAGGTCCCGGTGGGCGTCGACGACATGAGCGCCGCCGACCTGGCCGAGAACGTCCTCGCGGTCTACACGGCCGTGGAGAGGGTGATACCGAAGGAGAACATAAAATCGCTCTACGCTAAGACGACGATGGGCGAGGCGGTGCGGATATGGTAGCCACCTGGAAGAAGGACACCGTCAGCAGGTTCGAGAAGGCGATGAAGGGCAAGCGCGTCGTAGGCGTCGTCAGCATCGAAGGCATGCCGTCCAAGCAGATGCAGGGCATGAAGAGGAAGCTGAAGGGCCAGGTCGACATATACGTCGCAAGAAGCAACCTCATCAGGAAGGCGTTCGGCAAGGCCGGCATAAAGGGCCTCGACGAATACGCCGAGGGGCCCTCGGGAGTCATCCTGTCCGACCTCAACCCGTTCCAGCTCGAGAAGCTCGTATACGGCTGCAAGACGATGGCTCCGGTGAAGGCCGGCGCAATCGCGCCGTTCGACCTTGTTGTCCCAGCCGGGGACACCGGCCTCGGCGCGGGCCCTGTGATAGGGGACCTGCAGGCCGCCGGCGTGAAGGCGAGGATACAGGGCGGCAAAATCCTGGTCAGCGAGGACTCGACCCTTGTGAAGGGGGGCGAACGCGTCAACGACAAGGCGGCGTCAGTGCTCGCGCGCCTCGGCATAGAGCCGATGGAAATCGTGCTGAGGGTGAAGGCCGCCCACGAGGCCGGGACCGTGTACTCCGGCGACGTCCTCCACATAGACGAGGAGGAGACGAAGGCGAAGATAGGCGGCGCCTACAAGAGCGCCCTGAACCTGGCGGTGAACGCGAGGATATACAGCAGGGGCGCGATGCCGTACATGGTGCTCGAAGCCATCACGAAGACCAGGAACCTCATGATAAACGCGGGAATAGTCAACAAGGAGACCATCGGCACATACCTTGCGAAGGCCGACGCCGCCGCGAATTCCATCAGGAGCGCGCTGCCT
The DNA here is from genome assembly GCA_041306075.1 of Candidatus Altarchaeota archaeon. Taxonomy (GTDB): domain Archaea; phylum Altiarchaeota; class Altiarchaeia; order IMC4; family SCGC-AAA252-I15; genus JAHIYG01. Next base: position 6,928 of record JBFYKH010000041.1, on the reverse strand, counting down.
GCCGAACTCGCGGCAGAAATTGATAAGGTCTGAGCCCGACGGACCCGGTTTCAGGCTACGTTGACGTTATACTGCTTCTGCACGGGTAACTCGGCGCGCTGGTACAGTCCGGCCCGGCTGCTTCATCTGGAACAATCCCGCCGTGAAGGATAAATCAGCGGCCGCCGTCATGCTCATCATCTGCCGACAATAGTAGGGTTAATCCGCAGCGGAAATGGCGTGGGGATTCAGTAGACCCTGATCTCCGGCTGCCTCCTCTCTTGCGGAACCTGAGGCGCCGCCGTCTCCTTCGCGCACCGGTACGCGTCGACGGCGGCGTAGAAGCTGACGAGGAGATTAACCACTAGCGCTGCGGCCGAGTCCATGCGCATGTACGCGTACCCGGTCGCGAAATCCAATGCCGCGAGCGCGAGCCCCCGGAATATCCTGCCGGCGTAGATTTGGCCGAGGCCGGCGACGAAGAGGGACAGGACCAGGGCAAGGAAGGGGCTCTTAGCCATTCCCGCGTAAGGCGGCCAGGTAGACGGCTCCCGCCCACAGTATCGAGACGAAAGTCAGGATGAGCCCGCCTAGAATTGGGCTCACTATGCTCGAGACTATTACGGGCGTCTGCGCGTAGGCTGCGAGCACAAAGCCCTTCGGAAGAGGCGTCTTCCCGAGCGCCTTGGCGGCGAACGCCATGAGGGAGCCGTACATCAGGCAGAACAGGCCCCATACGAACACCTTGAAGACTATCATGAAGGCCAGGGCGAGCGGCATGGAGAGGAGGACCAGCGTCTTCATGAAGGACAGGAGCTCGGACTTGCTCTTCACCGCGTCGTCCAGGTCCCTGAAGGGGAGCGTCTGCCGCCTGTACCTGTCGGACTGGACTATCTCGTCCCCGGTTATGAGGATGCCGTCGCCGAGCTCGTCGAGCGGCGGCTCGGTGACGCTGCCTGTCGTGTCAATCACCAGGTTCTCGGAGACGTAGAAGGGCTCGGATTCGTTGCCTGCGAGCGAGAATTTGCCGTCTTTTATGGTGAAGTCCGGGAGCCCGGCGAACGCCTGCTCGAACTCGCTTCCCGCGAGCATCGACGCCATGGACGGGGCGAGCGAGAGTACGGAGCCGACTATCGAAGACAACGCGAGAAGCGCTATGAAGTAGGCGGCCGCGGCCTTCGGGCCGCGGGTGGCGTGCGCGCCGACCGCCCGGGGCTTGGCGAGCGAGTCGCGAACCGCGGCGGCGAATCCGCCAGCCCATTCTCTCCAGGGGACCATGGTAAAATATTCGCGCCGGCCTTTATTACCTGAGCGCCAATGGGTATTACGTGAAGGTCGTCCTGGACTTGAGGAAGAGCGTCCCCGAGAACGCCGCGGCGCACTACGAGCGGGCGAAGAAGCTCAGGGGCAAGTTCGCGGGGATGGGGAAGGCCATCAGGGACACGAAGGCCAGGCTCGCGGCCCCCATGGAGGCTGACACCGCCCCACCCCTAAAGAAGAGGCGGGAGAGGAGGTGGTATGAGAAGTACAGGTGGTTCCGCTCGAGCCTGGGGCACCTCGTCATCGGAGGCAGGGACGCGTCCACCAACGACACCCTCGTGAAGAAGCACCTGGAACCCGGCGACATCGTGTTCCACGCGAACGTCCATGGGGCCCCGTTCTTCGCAGTCAAGAACCCGGGCGGCGGCGAGATTCCCGAGTCCGTAAGGTCGGAGGCCGCCGAGGCCGCCGCATCCTACAGCAAGGCCTGGAGCCACGGAGCCGGCTCGGCCGACGTCTACTATGTGGGGCCGGAGCAGGTCTCGAAGACGCCGCCAGCCGGCGAATACCTCCCCCACGGGGCCTTCATGGTCTACGGGGAGAAGACTTGGGTGAAGGGCGTCCCCCTGCAGGTCGCGGTCGGCGTCAACGACGAGGGCGTCATCGGCGGGGCGGTGGATGCCGTGAAGGCCCATTCGACAAGGCATGTCGTGGTCGGCGTCGGCGACACCCCGCAGGGCGCGCTCGCCCGCGAGGTTTCTCGCGCGCTCGGCGTCCAAGACCCGGATGAGGTACAGAGGTTCCTCCCGCCGGGCGGCGGCAGGCTACTCAAGTGACTGTTTCCTGGCGGGTTTACCGCCGGCTTCTCCCCTGGACAGGACGAGCGCCGCCAGGGCGAAGACTGCCAATCCCCCGACGATGGCGTACGCCCCGTAGCCGTCCCTCAGGAGGTGGTAGGCGAGGAACCCCGACGTCACCGGGATGGTTGCTGCGAGGCCGCCTATGCCTAGGACCCGGATGAACGCATACGCCGGCGCCACCGCCAGCGCCATCAGGCCGGCGGACAGGAGGAGGATGGTAAGGAGGAAGTTGACTAGGACCCCGAGGTGCGACGCGACATCGCCCTCATAGCCAGAGAGAGGTATCCTCTCGTCGGACGCCATGGCGAACGCTGCCAGGAGGAGGATGAATACGGCGGCGCTGGTGAGGTGCCGCCAGAGGCTCGTGAACGCGCCCTTGAAGTCCTCGGTGCTCGGCGCCGCCCCGAGCGTGAGGCAGAGCTGAATCCAGACTGCAAGGAGGGCGGAGGGCTTCGCGAGGTCGGCCGCCCCGGCCTGCGCCAAGAGCGAACCGGCAAGCCTTTCCGCGAGGGCGGTGAAGCCCCGGAGGCCCTCGACCGGGCGTGGGGTGACCGCGTCCATGACGTCGCCGCCTAGGAGGGAGTTGAACGCCAAAAGGACGAGGCCGCAGCCGAAGAACGGGGCGAATCCTATGATGAACTCCCTGAGGACCACCCACTTGTCCAGGGGCTGCGTGTAGCTGACGTAGCCCAGGACGCCTGTCCTCGGGTTCGGCCTGAACATGGCCGCCTTCGTGACCGTGCACCCCGTAGCCAGGGCCGCGAGGAGGTGGCAGAACTCGTGGAGTATCGTCCCCGGCGCTATGATGATTGCGAACGCCCTTGAGCCGAAGCTGACGCGCCTGGACAGCACGTTCTCAAGGGCGTCGCTCAAAGCCACCTGCGCCGCGAAGAGGAGGGGTATCGCAGTGAAGGCTGTCCTGTGGGCGAAGCCGTCCAAGGCCGCCCATAGGAGATATGACAGTACGGTGAACGCCGCGACGGCCGCCGTCCTCCAGCCCAGTAAACCCATGGTATGATAAGGTGCGCCTGCTAAAGCCCCCGCCTAATCAAGGCAGCGACCTCCTTGAGGTCGTGCTTGTGAGCCGACGGCCTCGGGAAGGCGTCGAGGCCGTCGCCGCGCCTCCTCGGCACCACGTGGAAGTGGAGGTGGAAGACTGTCTGCTGCGCCGCCTGGCGGCTGGCATGAAGTATGTTCACGCCCTCGGCGCCGAGGCCGCCGACGAGCGCCTCCGCGACCTTCTTCGCTGACTGCGCGACGGCCGCGACATCATCCGCTGGCGCGTCCAGGATGTCCGCGCGGTGCGCCTTCGGTATCACGAGCGTGTGGCCCCGGGCAATCGGGTTGATGTCGAGGAACGCGAACGTCTGCTCGTCCTCGTAGACCCTGTGGCACGGCACCTCCCCCTTCACTATCTTGCAGAATATGCAGTCCGTCATTTCATCACATCCCTGAAGGAAACATCCTCCAGCAACCTCTTCTTTTGCACGGGATTCTCGGCAGGCCAGCCGGCCGGAACAAGGGCCACGAGCCCATAGCCTTCTGGGACGTTCAGGAGTTCCCTCACCCGCTCGGCGTACGCCTTCTTGTCCCCCGCTATCCAGCAGGTGCCGAGGCCGTGGAGCTGGCAGGCTGTGATGATGTTCATCACGGCTGCGCACCCGTCCTCCAGCCGGTACTTCTTGTCCGACTCGGTGAATACGCTGAAGCACACGGTGGCCCCGGCTATGAACTTCCCGTGGTCGGTGGCGTCGGCGAGCCTCCCCAGGAGGCTCTTGTCCGTGGCCGCGCCGATGAGCCACGGCTGCAGATTCATCGCAGAAGGCGCCATCCGGGCGCAATCTAGTATGTCCGCTACCACTGGTTCAGGCACGGGCTCCGCCAGGTATTTCCTCACGCTCCTTCGCGCCTTCAAGGCGTCCGTGGCTGCCATGTCATGCACCGGAATAAAGAATCCGCGCAGGGATATTTAAATCCTAGACCTTAACGACCATCCTGTACGGCGGCTTATAGACTATGGCCACATCCGTCTTCTGGATGAGGGAGTCCGCCGTCACATTGGAGTCGTCGAATGTGATGCCGCCCGTGTTGATGAAGCTGATGTTGCCGACGACATAGTCCTTCCCCTGGATGTAGCACCACTCGCTCGCGTCGATGACCCAGTCGACACCTGGGACTGGCACACATGTGCCGACCTGGAACGTGAACACGAGGAGCCTGTTCGCACTCATGTTCGTCTGGTTGCTGATTATGATGCCTGAGAGGGTGGCGTTGACTGTGTAGTTGCTGAAGTAGGTCTTTGAAGTGCTCGAGTTCTGCATGTACTCTCGGAGCGCCTGACGACTTATCCTGCCGTCCGCGCCCGTCGAATCCGAGTATATCAGGCTGCCGAGCCTGTCGGAGACGTTCACCACGACGCCCTCGGCTACGCTGCCGTTCGTGAAATTCGCGTACACGTTAAGCCACCACATATGGTTGAAGGCTCCCCCCTCCGGGGCGTTCCATGTGACGTTGATGGGTTGGCCGTCGTCGTGGGTGACGTTGGTGGCGTTTATGTTCGGGGCGGAGTTGTTGATGTTCAGCTCCGGCATCCCCACGTACGAGGAGTTGAGTATCGTGTCCGTTAACGACACGGCCGCGGAGCCCGTGGCGTAGAGGAGCGGGGTTGTTCCGACCGTTCCGTCCGTGTACACCTGCGATTCCGAGATTCTGGCGTATCCTGAGGCGTAGAGTGAGATTCCATCGGTCCATGCTCCGGAGGCGTAGATGAACGTGTTGTTGACTGTTAGGTTCTCTATCTGCTGGCCGAGACCGAATCCGGATGCGTTTATGCTTGAGTTTAGGACCTGTATGTTCCTGCTGCCTTGGCCCAGGACTAGCCCCCTGCCGGCCGTGGATATCGTGTAGCGGAGGAATGTCATGTTGTTTACGTATATGCTGTCGAATCCCCACCCGTTTGTGTTGGTTACGGTGACGTTTTCTGCGAATGAGTCCCTGGATTGGCTCATATAGATTCCAGGGCCCGAGGTTGTGTTGACCTGTATCTCCTGGAGGGTGGACAGGTTGGTCTGGAACAGGTGGAGGCTGTTGGAGCTGAAGTTGCTGTTGCGGATCGTGAGGTTCTGGACGCAATCGAATATCACCTGCCCGTAGGGGGTGAAGTCGACGCCGTCGTACAGGATGTTCGACTGGTTGTACGTGAAGTTGACCGGCAGCCCCTGTGCGAGGTCCGTCGAGTCCAGGAAGTTCCTGCAGTAGTCGGTGTTGCTGGCCTGTATGGAGTAGCAGAATGCCCCTGTGGTATTGGCTGTGTTTCTGGTAAGGTTGTTTCCAATGGACGAGGTTATGTAGAATGCCGCTGCTGAGGCGCTTCCGGTCGTCATCGTGTTCCCGTCCAGCCAGTTGTAGTCTGAGTAGGACAGTATCAGCCCGTCATACCACGTGCCCGTGGTTGCCGTATTGTTTACCACTGCGTTTCCGGACGAATAGGATAGGTAGATGGAGTCCGCTGACGGGCCCCCGGAGGTGTAGACCGTGTTGTTCAACAGGGTGCCGTTGTTAGCCCTGTCCAGGTATATGCCGTAGCTCGAGGACGACGATGAGGAGTTACCCCTCAGTATCCTGAGGTTCTTCACGGAAGTGTAGTTGGCATAACCCACATAGACGCCGTAGCCCACGGCCCCGGAGGTCGAGTAGTTCACGACGTATCCCGCGCCATTGAGTGTGACATTGCTGGCCGTGATGTTGAAGCAAGTGCCGGAACTGTTCACGTTGTTCGCAAGGACGTACGTCATCCCGGTTATGTTCAATACGCCACAGTCCGTCAGGGGGGTGTAGGCGGTTGTGAGCGTGAACGCGTCAGGCAGAATGTTCCCCTGTAATGTCGCGTTGTAGGGGTGTTCAGCCGAACCGACTCCCGCCTTGGTGGCGTTCACCGTGTAGTTGCTCTGGTAATTCCTGCTGCCCTGGTTGATGTAGTCGGTCACCTCGTAGACTGTGGTGTGGCCGTCGGCGGCCGTTGTCAGGATGGCGTGTTGTTCGCCGGTGTTGTTGTACACGCCGACGGTGGCGGCGTCCACTGGGCTGCCCGAGGTGTCGTTGACGTAGGCCTGCCAGTACCATTTCCTGATGAGTTCGCCGGAAACCGTCTCCTTCGAGGAGTCGTAGCTGCAGTTGACGAGCGTGTTGTTGAGGGAGTACGCGTTGACGTAGACGAGTGCCGAGGACGTGGTCGTGAAGTTCGCGTCCTGTATCCTGGTGCCCGTGGAGTTTATGTAGAATACGGCCCCGTCCGCGGAGGAGTCGTAGGCAGTGTTTATGAAGACGTTCCTGAGGGAGGTGCCGTTGGCGTTCTCTAAGCCTAGCGCATCGTCGGTGTTGTCCAGGAGGGTTATGTTCTCGCCCGTGTTGTTGACGGCGTTGAAGTATAGGCCGTAGGCCGTGGACTCTAGGCGTGCGTTCTGGACTGTGTTGTTCCTAGACTGGCCGCCTATCTTCCCGATGAAGATCCCGTACCCGGAGTACTTGGCGGTGACGTTCCGTATGGTGTTGTTGACGGACATGTCGAGCCATATCCCGCCGCCGGTCGCGTTCAGGGCGGTGAAGTTCTGTATGAGGCTGTTATTTGTGCCGAACAGGTACGCGCCGTAGTAGCCGACGCCGGATGCGTTGGTGTCCCTGATGGCTATGTTGTCGCAGCCGGCGCAGATGAACATGCCCGGCGAGGGCGCTGTGGACGCGTTGTAGACGTGGTTCCTGATGCTGTAGTTGTAGTAGACCCTGAGGCCGCCCTCGATGAGGTTGGTGGCGTCCACGCCGTTGTTGAAGTG
>JBFYKH010000040.1:0-7589 GCA_041306075.1 Candidatus Altarchaeota archaeon | reverse complement strand
GGCGGAGTTCGACTACTCCGGGAGCCAGGCGTGCAAGGCCCTCCGGGAGGAGGGTTACGAGGTCGTCCTCGTCAACTCCAACCCCGCTACCATAATGACGGACCCGGAGATGGCGGACCGCACGTACATCGAGCCCCTAACCGTGGACTCGCTCACCGGCATAATAGCGAAGGAGCGTCCCGACGCCCTCCTGCCCACCCTCGGCGGGCAGACGGCCCTGAACCTCTCCATGAAGCTCGGAGAGGCCGGCGTCCTGGCGAAGTACGGGGTCGAACTCATCGGTGCCAGCCTCGAAGCCATAAAGAAGGCGGAGGACAGGGAGCTCTTCAAGCGCGCGATGGAGAAGATAGGCCTCGAGGTGCCGCGGAGCGGCCCGGCGACGACGGAGGAGGAGGCGCTCAGGCTCGCGGAGGAGATAGGCTACCCAGTGGTCGTGAGGCCGGCGTTCACGCTCGGCGGCTCGGGCGGCGGCATAGCCTACAACAGGAACGAGCTGCCGGAGATAACGAAGCACGGCCTCGAGCTGTCGATGATAAAGCAGGTGCTCATCGAGGAGGCAGTGGTGGGGTGGAAGGAGTTCGAGTACGAGGTGATGCGCGACAAGGCCGACAACGTCGTCATCATCTGCTCGATAGAGAACTTCGACCCGATGGGCGTCCACACCGGCGACAGCATCACGGTCGCGCCGGCGCAGACGCTCACCGACCCGGAGTACCAGCGCCTCAGGGACGCCTCCATAGCGGTCATCAGGGAGATAGGCGTCGACACCGGCGGCTCCAACATACAGTTCGCGCTCGACCCCAGGGGCGACAGGATGGTCGTCATAGAGATGAACCCGAGGGTGAGCCGCTCCTCCGCGCTCGCCTCGAAGGCGACCGGGTTCCCGATAGCGAAGATAGCCGCGAAGCTGGCGGTCGGGTACACGCTCGACGAGCTCAGGAACGACATTACCCGGGAGACGCCGGCGAGCTTCGAGCCCACCATAGACTACGTGGTGGTGAAGACGCCCAGGTTCGCGTTCGACAAGTTCCCGAAGTCGGACAACACCCTCTTCACGCAGATGAAGAGCGTCGGCGAGGTGATGAGCATCGGCCGGACGTTCGAGGAGGCGCTCCAGAAGTCGCTGAGGTCCCTCGAGACTGGGCGGATGGGCATCTCCTCGGACGGGAAGGACAAGTCCCCGGGGCGGGAGGAGATAGTCGAGCTTTTGAAGAGGCCGACCCCGGAGCGGGTGTTCTACATATACTACGCCCTCAGGAGCGGGTTCACGCCGGAAGAGGTGGCCGGCCTGTCGGGAATCGACCTGTGGTTCCTGGACCGTATAAATGCCATACTGGACGTCGAAGGGCAGCTGAGGAAGGCGGCCGAGACCGTGAAGATAGGCCAGGCTGACCGGGCGCTCCTCGCGAAGGCCAAGAAGGCCGGCTTCTCCGACCACCAGCTCGCGCGCATATTCGGCTCGGACGAATGGGGGGTGAGGGCGGCAAGGAAGAAGGCCGGCGTCGAGGCCGTCTACAAGATGGTGGACACGTGCGCCGCCGAATTCGACGCTAAGACACCCTACTACTACTCGACTTACGAGGACGAGAACGACTCCAAACGGACCGGCCGGAAGAAGGTCATGGTCATAGGCTCCGGCCCCAACAGGATAGGGCAGGGCGTGGAGTTCGACTACTGCTGCGTGCACGCCGTATACGCGCTCAGGGAGCTCGGATACGAGGCCATAATGGTTAACAACAATCCGGAGACCGTGTCCACGGACTACGACACCTCCGACCGCCTCTACTTCGAGCCGATAACGGCCGAGGACGTCCTCAACATATACGAGAACGAGAAGCCGGAAGGCCTCATCGTCCAGTTCGGCGGCCAGACGCCCCTGAACCTCGCCAAGAGGATAAGCGACCAGGGAGTCAGGATACTCGGCACGAGCCCGGAGAGCATCAACGCCGCGGAGGACCGGAAGCTGTTCAACCGCATAATCGAGGAGCTTCACGTGCCGCAGCCGAAAGGCGACACCGCCCACTCCGTGGAGGACGCGCTCGAGGCCGCAGGGAAGATAGGGTACCCCGTGATGGTTAGGCCGTCGTTCGTCCTCGGAGGCTCGAGGATGGCGATAGTCTACGACGAGTCGATGCTCAGGGAATACGCGAAGGCCGCGGCGGAGATATCGGACGAGCACCCCATGCTCATCGACAAGTTCCTGGACAACGCCCTCGAGGTGGAGGTCGACGCCGTCTGCGACGGGAAGGACGTCTACATGGCCGCGGTGATGGAGCACATCGAGCTGGCGGGCATACACAGCGGAGACAGCGCCTGCGTCATACCCCCCCGGAACATATCCGCGAAGAACCTGGCGAAGATAGAGGATTACACGCGGAGGATAGCGCTGAAGCTGAACGTGCTGGGCCTGATGAACGCGCAGTACGCCATACACGGCGACGAAGTCTACATCATCGAGGCGAACCCCAGGGCGTCAAGGACCGTCCCCTACGTCAGCAAGGTCGTCGGCGTCCCCATAGCGAAGGTGGCGACCAAGGTGATGATGGGCGCGAAGCTCAGGGACCTCGTCGACCTGAAGCCGAGGAGGCCGGCATACTACTCCGTCAAGGAGGCGGTGTTCTCCTTCGACAAGTTCCGTGGCGTCGACCCCATACTCGGCCCCGAGATGAAGTCAACGGGCGAGGTCATGGGCATAGCAGACTCCTTCGGCCTGGCCTACCTGAAGGCGGAGGAGGCCGCCGGCAACAGGCTCCCTGAGAAGGGCAGGGTCCTCCTCTCCCTCGCCGACCGGGACAAGGGGAAGATGCTCGACGTGGCCCGTCGCCTTTCGGGATTCGGCTACGAGCTCGTGGCCACGGCCGGGACCTCGAAGTTCCTCTCGGCGCACGGGGTAAGCTGCGCGACCGCAAACAAAATCGGGGAGCCGCGCCCCAACATAGTGGACGAGATGCTGAACGGCAGCATACAGATGATAATCAACACGCCCACGGGCGGCCCAAACAAGGGCACGTCCGCATATATCCGCATGAACGCCATACAGCATAAGATCCCGTACATCACTACTGTGGAAGCGGCCCGGGCCGCGGCGGAAGGCATCGAGGCAGTGAAGTCCCGAAATTGCGGCCCGAAGGCCCTGCAGGACTACCAAGGCCTGGCCTGAGCCCATTTATATTCCTCCTCAGCCATGTGGTATACCACCCCTTCGGAGGGTATCTTTTATGCCACGGCGCACTGACATACGGAAAGTCCTCGTCATAGGCTCAGGCCCCATCATCATCGGCCAGGCCTGCGAATTCGACTACTCCGGGACCCAGGCGTGCAAGGCCCTCCGGGAGGAGGGTTACGAGGTCGTCCTCGTCAACTCCAACCCGGCCACCATAATGACCGACCCCGGCATGGCGGACCGCACGTACATCGAGCCCCTCACCCCCGAATACCTGGAGCGGATAATCGCCAAGGAGCGCCCCGACGCCCTGCTCCCGAACCTCGGAGGCCAGACCGGCCTGAACCTCTCCTCGCAGCTGAGCAGGAAAGGCATCCTTGCGAAATACGGCGTCGAGCTCATCGGCGTCAAGGCCGACGCCATCGAGCGCGGCGAAGACAGGGAGGTCTTCAAGGAGACGATGAGCGGCCTCGGCATAGACATGCCCAAGAGCAGCATATCCCACTCCGTCGAAGAGGCGGAGGCGATAGCCCGGGACCTGGGGTACCCAGTGGTCCTGCGGCCGGCATACACCCTCGGAGGCACCGGCGGCGGCATAGCCTACAACGTCGAGGAACTCAGGATAATCGTCGCCCGCGGCCTTGCGGCGAGCATGGCACAGCAGGTGCTCGTGGAAGAGTCGGTCCTCGGCTGGGAGGAGCTGGAACTCGAGGTCGTCCGCGACGCCAAAGGCAACAAGATAACGGTCTGTTTCATAGAGAACGTCGACCCGATGGGCGTCCACACCGGCGACAGCTTCTGCGTCGCCCCGATGCTGACCGTCCCCGTGAAGCTGCAGGAGCGGCTAGAGGAGATGTCGTACCGGATAGTCGACGCAATAGGCGTCCTCGGAGGCTGCAACATCCAGTTCGCCCATAACATAGTCGACGACCGGGTGGTCATCATCGAGATAAACCCGAGGACGTCCCGCTCCTCCGCGCTCGCCTCGAAGGCGACCGGGTTCCCGATAGCCCGCATCTCCACCAAGCTCGCGGTCGGCATCACCCTCGACGAGATACCCTACTACCGCGACGGGACCCTCGACAGGTACGTCCCCTCCGGCGACTACGTGGTCGTCAAGTTCGCCCGCTGGGCGTTCGAGAAGTTCCCTCAGGCCAGGGACCGCCTCGGAACCCAGATGCAGTCCGTCGGCGAGGTCATGAGCATCGGCGCGACCTTCAAGGAGGCGCTCCAGAAGGCCATAAGGTCCCTCGAGATAAAGCGATACGGCCTCGGCCACGCGAAGGACTTCGAGCGGCTCGGCGTCAACGAGCTCAGGGAAATGCTTGCATACCCGTCGAGCGAGCGGATATTCCTGATGTACGAGGCCCTGCGCAAGGGCGTGACACCGGAGGAGCTCTACGGCCTCACGAAAATCGGCGTATGGTTCATCAGGCAGATGGGGGAGCTGGTCGAACTCGAGGAGCGCATCAAGCTGTGCGCCGGCAAACGGCTCCCGGACGAACTTCTCCTGGAAGCCAAGAAGAGCGGCTTCTCGGACCGTTACCTGTCGGAGCTGACGGGCGGGAAGGAGGACGAGGTCCGCTCCCGCAGGCTGAGGCTCGGGTGCGTTGAATCCTACTCCCAGGTTCCGGTGAGCGGGGCGGACGCCGCATACTACTACTCCACCTATAACGCCGCCGACACCGTCCCGGTCAGCAGGAAGCCGAAGGTCATGGTCCTCGGAGGGGGGCCGAACCGCATCGGCCAGGGAATCGAGTTCGACTACACGTGCGTCCACGCCGCGTTAGCGCTCAAGGAGGAGGGCATCGAATCCATACTCGTCAACTGCAACCCGGAGACCGTCTCCACCGACTACGACACCTCAGACAAGCTGTACTTCGAGCCCTTGACCGTGGAGGACGTGCTCAGCATATACCACAAGGAGAAGCCGATGGGTGCCATCGTCCAGTTCGGCGGCCAGACGCCCCTGAACATAGCGGAGGAGCTCAACCGCTCGGGCGTGAAGGTGCTAGGCACCAGCCCCAAGAGCATCAGCCTCGCGGAGGACCGCAGGAAATTCAGCAGAATCGTCGCGAAGCTGAGGATACCCCAGCCGAAGAGCGGCACCGCCACATCGGTCGGGGAGGCCATGAAAGTCGCCGACGGCATAGGGTACCCCCTGATGGTGCGGCCGTCGTTCGTCCTCGGCGGAAGGGGGATGCGCATAGTATACGACGAGCGGATGCTCATCGACTACGCGAAGACAGCCATAGACATCAGCCCCGAATACCCCCTCCTCATAGACAAGTTCCTCGTCGACGCGATGGAAGTGGAGGTCGACGCCATAAGCGACGGCAGGGACGTTTGCATACCCTCCATCATGGAGCACATCGAGCTCGCGGGCATACACAGCGGAGACAGCGCATGCATCATACCCTCCCGGCACATACCCGAAAAGCACATGAAGTCGATAAAACGCTACACCACGAAGCTCGCCAAGGCGCTGAAGGTCAAGGGCCTCATGAACGTGCAATACGCCATCGCCGACGACCGGCTGTACATCCTCGAGGCGAACCCGAGGGCGTCAAGGACAGTCCCCATAGTCAGCAAGGTGATGGGCGTCAACATGGCAAGGGTCGCGACGAAGGTCATGCTCGGCCACAGGCTGAGTGAGGCGCTCCCGAAGGCCTCGGACGTCAGCCACGTGGGGGTCAAGGAGTCCGTCTTCCCGTTCGACAAGTTCCCGGACGTGGACCCGGTCCTCGGCCCCGAGATGAGGTCGACGGGCGAGGTGATGGGCCTCGCAGACGACGTCGGCGTAGCCTACTACAAGGCGCAGGAGGCGGCCGGGTACGCGCTTCCTCTCGCCGGAACCGTCCTCTTCTCGATAGCCCCGGGCGAGAACAAGGGCGAGGCCATGAAGGTCGCGAAAAAGCTGTCCGGGCTAGGCTATGCGATAGTGGCGACCGAAGGCACCCGAGACTACTTCCAAAAGCGCGGACTCCCATGCGGCCCGGCCATGAAGATAAGCGAAGGGCGGCCAAACATCCTCGACGACGTGGTCAACGGGAGAATCAACCTGATAATGAACGTGCCCTCCGGCCTGGCAAGCCAGGACGAGTCAGCCTACATACGGAAGGCGGCGATAAGGCACAGGATACCGTACATGACGACCGTCGAGGCCGCGAGGGCGGCGGCGGCCGGGATAGCGGCATTGAACAAGTCGGGGGTGGGCGTGAAGGCCCTGCAGGATTACGCACTCAAGGCTGCGAGGCGGCCGGGGAAACGATAGCTTAATTTCCTGGACTACGATAAATTCTCATGGACCTCCTTGCTTTGAGGGATGTGGACGGGAGATGGATTAAAGACGCCATCGAGGACGCCATCCGCATGAAATCAGACCCCGCATCCTACCGGCACTCCCTCGAGGGGAAGGTCCTGACGATGCTGTTCATGAAGCCGTCCACCCGCACCCGGGTCTCGTTCGAGGCAGGGATGTTCCAGCTCGGCGGCCACGCCATATACCTGGACCTCAGGACGACCAACTTCGCCAAGGGCGAGCTCAAGGACGAGACAAAGTGCATCGACCGCTACAGCGACATACTACTTGCCAGGGTGTTCAGGCACCGCGAGGTCGAGGAGATAGCCGAAGCCTCCGGGAAGCCGGTCATCAACGCCCTCTGCGACATGGAGCACCCATGCCAGGCGATGGCAGACGTGATGACCGTCAGGGAGAAGCTCGGCACGTACAAGTTCAGGCTCGCGTACGTCGGCGACGGCAACAACGTGTGCAACAGCCTTATATTCGGGTGCTGCAAGGTCGGCGCCAAGATAACGGTCGCCACCCCCAAGGGCTACGAGCCGGACAAAAAGGCGGTCGAATACGGCCTCGGACGCGGACTAACGCTCACCAACAGCAGGGAAGAGGCGGTCAGGGACGCCGACGCCGTATACACGGACGTGTGGGTGAGCATGGGCCAGGAGAAGGAGAAGCGGAAGAGGCTCGCGGCGTTCAAGGGCTGGACGGTGACGAGGAAGCTCCTGGGCGACGCGTATTTCATGCACTGCATGCCGGTCCTGAGGGGATGCGAGGCCGCGGACGACGCAATGGACAGCCCGAAATCCATCGTCTTCGACCAGGCCGAGAACCGCCTCCACGCACAGAAGGCCGTTATGATGAGGCTCCTCGGCGCGAAAGTCTGAAGCCGCGTATTTTTATACCCCCTGCTATTACATTACCATGGCCGGGTGGAAGGTTTTAGCGGGCCTGTTCGTCATCGCAGTCCTCTTGTCAGCTGACGCGTCGGCATTCTCGTTCGACGACGTAATAAAGTTCATACTCGGCCTCTTCGGCCGCGGCGGGGAACGTGAAGACAGGCCCGAGGAGCCGGTCTGTAACCCGCCGTACCTGCTCGTCGGGAGAAAATGCTGCCTGGACCGCGAC
>JBFYKH010000039.1:0-4367 GCA_041306075.1 Candidatus Altarchaeota archaeon | reverse complement strand
ACAGGTTCATGTTCATGTCCGTGATGCAGTACCTCTCCCTCGAGGAGGAGATGCAGATAGTCAAGGCCAAGGCGAAAGCCCTCAAGATAAACAAGATATTCAACCCCCCGGAGATACTCATAATAAGGGAGGAGATAAACAACAACGTCACCATGTCGGACTCCGTCCTGGAGTACGCCATAAAGATAATAGAGGGCACGAGGACGAGGAGGGAGGTGTCGACTGGCGGCAGCCCGAGGGCAACCGTCGACTACGTCAGGGCCGCCAAGGCCAGGTCGTTCTTCAGGGGCAGGGACTACGTGAACGCCGAGGACGTGAAGGTGCTCTCGTTCCCGCTTTTGCGCCACAGGATAATACTCAACCCGGACTCAAAGGACTTCGGCATCACCCCGGATGACATAATAGCCAAGGTCCTCGAACACGTTGAGCCGCCGGTGGAATAGGTGACGATGGAAAGGAAGACTATAGCGGCCGCGGTGGCACTCCTGGTGCTCGGACTCAGCGTGTCCGCCGAGACGCCGAGGATGAAGTTCGATGTCCGCTGGACATACTCCCCAGGGGGGGACACGGGCGCGGTCAAGGTCGCGGACGGCAATGGCGACGGCAGGAAGGAGACTTACATCGGGCTTTTGAACAACACTGTCATAGCCCTCCGCCCAAGCGGCGAAAGGATGGGTGCGTTCTACCTTGGAAACGCCAGCCAGATAGGGGCGATATCCTCGATAGACGCCGGAGACATCGACGGCGACGGGGCTGAGGAGCTGATATTCGGCCTGGCAGGCGCCAGGGAGGTCAGGACATACGACCCCCACGACTTCGTGTTCGAGGACACCACCGTCTCCTCGAGCAGTAAAGTGCTTTATCAGGTCGTACGCAACCACGGAGCGGTATACGTCACGGAAGCCGACGGACGGCTGATATGGAGGTATCTGACAGATGACAGCGTCAAGGCGGTAAGTTACGTGGAGAGGCCGGGAGGCAGCTACATCGCGGCGGGCGTGGGCGACATAATCATACACACCTACAACCAACGGGCTGACGAGTCGTTCGAGGAGTGGGGATGCACATCCGAGGACGTCGTGGACGAGGTTGCGGGGTTCACCAGCGAGGGAGACTGCAGGTCCGCCGCATGCTGCGAGGACCTGAAGGACTGCAGATGCAGATGGGACGACGACCTGATAGACGAGGACCATCCGGACAAGGGCACCGTGGACATCTGCTACAGGAGCTATGATAAACAGACGTGCGGATACGGCGTCACCAGCGAGACCGGCTGGGTCATGAAGGATTACAAGACGATGAACGGCACCCTGATGCTCTTCGACCAGTCGGGAAGGCTGGCCAGCAAGTACCCCCTAGAGCTGAAAGACAACAGGGGCGACATCGTGAAGGACGCGGACAACATCATCAGGGACGTCGAAGCCGTCGACCTGGACCGGGACATGGACCCGGAGATAATAGTCTCCACCAACAGCGGCCTATTGGCGGTCCTGAACATCACGAACGCGAGCAAACCGGCCTTGAAGTGGAAGGCGAACGTATCGCTGCAGGGGTTCAAGCTGTCGGGGGACAAGCAGGTGTTCGAGGCGCAGATAAGGAGGGTGTTCGCTGCGGACATAAACAAGGACGGCGAAAAGGAGGTCGTGGCCGGAACAAGCGACGGCATAATAGTCGTGTATGATAAAGGCGGCAAGGTGATGTGGAGGCAGAGGCTGCAGGACAGCATAACCGGCATAGCCTCAGCCGACGTGGAGGGCGACGGAGTCAATGACCTAATTGTGTCCGCGAGGAACGGCATAATAAACGACTACGACGCCCAGGGCACGATCAGATGGGAGTACAAGCAGAGGGACGCCATATACGGCCTTGAGGTCCTGGACTTCGAAGGCAACGAGCTCACGGACATGGTCGTATATTCCACAAGGAACGTCACAAGGTACGAGACCAACGACGCATACATACGGAAGTACAGGGCGGACATGTACTACAACCTGGCGCAGGAGATGTTCATGAAAGGCGACTACACGGAAGCGAGCATATACGTGGACAAGGCCGCCGACACCTACAGGAGCATAGACGCCAGGGACGACCTGCCCAAGTGCGACCTCTTAAGGAGGAGGATTGACGCCGAATTCAGGCTGAAGAACAAGGCCGAGGCGGACAGGTACTACAATATCGCGCTGAAGTACTACGCGATAAACGACTTGGAGACCGCGCTCAAGAACCTTGACGACGCCCAGCGGGTCTACCAGAGCCTTGGCGACGATGACGACGTCAGGAAGTGCGAGAGGCTGAGGGAGACCATACGCGAGGAGGTGAAGGCGCAACAGAAGCTGATTGCCGACGGCTACTACAACAAGGCTGTCTCGCTGATAAGCTTCGGCAACTATTCGGGCGCGATGGACCTTTTGGGCAGCGCCAAGGCCATATATGCGGAATACGGCTTCGTGGACGAGACAGTAAAGTGCGACGACGCCGTCATAACAATCGCGGACAGCCACTTCCGGGTCGCCAAGGGCGCCTTCGAGGTCGGCAACTGGGAGACTGCGGTTAAATACGCTCTCTTGGCTAAGGATTTGTATTATGGGATGGGGGCTGTAAACAGCTCATACGATGCCGACGACCTGGCGAGGAGGGCCAATGAGAGCCTCTGGAGGAAGCCGGACGCCGGCGGAGACGACAACAGCCTCATCATCTACATAGCGGTCGCCGCGATAGCCCTCGCGGTGGTCGTCGGAGTGGTTTTCAAGCTCCGCGCAGGCCCAAAATCCGGCGCGAAAATCAGGCCCCAGTTGACGAGGGCCGACGAGGAACTGCAAATGCTGGAGAAGGAGGAGGAGTGAAATGATGGAATCGGCCACCATGCTGGTGGGGGGAGCCATAATAGCCGTCGTCATACTGTCGGTTGCGGACCCGAGGGTCGGCACGAACCCCATCACATACGTGATACTGGCGGCCTTGATAATAGTCGGCCTCGTGGCGAAGACTCCGACGCCCACGGGACTCCAGGGGGCGAAGATGTATGCGATGAGGGACGCGGGCGAAAGGAACGTGCTCGGCGACCGTGAGAGGAAGTTCCTGATATTCCACATCCTGACCCTGCTTGAGAAGAAGCAGAGCATCGAGGTCAAGGAGCTGGCGTCCGAGCTGAACGTGGGAATCTACGAGTTCATAGGCATCATCCAGCTCCTAGGCAAGCACGGCGCACTGGAGGTGATATATCCGCCCATGCAGGACTTCCCGCTCATCAGGAAAGGCGACGCTGAAAAGAGCCGGAAGTACAGGATGGGCATATACAACGAGCTCGCCAAGGACAAGATGCCTGGCGAGTCCAGGATGGACGAGTTCGCGCGGGAAGTGAGCGAGTACCTGGAGAACATAAGGAGGAGGGAGCCATGATGAGGATGAAGCTCTTGTTGTCATTTGCATTGGCGGCGTGTTTGGCGGCTTCCGCCAGCGCCCAGGCCGTCCCGACGTTTTCTATAGACATAGGAGGTGACACAGACTACGAGTGGATGATGCCTGCCGGATTCACCGGCTGGCCTATGACCATGGACGCCGAGGCGGCGCTTGACAGGTACGTCCGCGGTGGATGCTGGTGCACGGGATGCATAGAGGACGCTGAAAGCGGCGACTGCATGGTCCCCGTCGTGTTCAGGGCCCCGAGCCCGGGACAGATCACGGTGAACGACATCAACTTGACATTCGAGAAGTCCACGCTCCTGAGGAGCGTGGGCTACGGAAGGGGGTTCCGGAAGTCCGACGGCTGCGTGTGGAGCATATCGTTCACCAACGGGGGAATAGTGCAGGACGTCCCGTACGGATACAGCGGCCCGGACGCGTGCCTGTACACCGGTGCGAGCCACAATCCGCCGGCAGACAGGGAGGATGCCACGGACGATGCCGTATACAGGCTCCTGAACGAGACCCTGGACCTTAACAGGGACGGCCTGGTGGACGTCGAAACCCACGGCAGGTACCGCGTCATGTCGGAGGGCGACATGCAGGTGCAGAACATGTGGGGGCCGGTTTCAATGAGGCTGATAGTATGGGCGTAGGCCGAAAGGGGTACATCATGACCCTCACCACGTCGCTTATGATAATCACAGTCCTGTCGCTGGTGCTCTTCTACCTGGACGCGTCGTCCCCGTCGATGGACGACGCGAGCGACATGATGACGCTGTCGGAGATGCACTATTATGCGGCGTCGCTGAAGAAGGACGCGGGAAGAGCCGTGACCATATCCGCCCAGAGGGCCGCCACCTACGCCACGAACCATGTGATGCTGACCGGCGAGGACCTCGGCGGATACGGCATGGAGAACTGCAGCGATTACAACTACAGCACGGTAGGCGCCGCCGCAGCCA
>JBFYKH010000038.1:0-10987 GCA_041306075.1 Candidatus Altarchaeota archaeon | reverse complement strand
CTTCCATTCGCCATCGAAGATAGTCTCCGTGAACGTGTCCATGTCCACCACCACCCTGGCCGCGGCGGGCATGATAGCCTCGACGTATTTCCTGGCCGTGTTCCTCCTGTCGTCGAAGCGCCTTGCAGAGCTCCTGGATTTCGGGGGCAGGGCGGGCGCATACAGGCCGGCCTTGTCCAATTACACTCCGCGGAGCCTGAAGTCCGTCATCCTGGCCTCGTCGCTATTCCTCGTCATGTCCGCCGTCGTCCTTTCCCTCAGCATAAAGCCAGTCCTCCTGGTGCTGCTTCCCCCCACATGCCTCATGCTCGGGTGGTACTACTCCCTGGTGTTCAAGCCCGACACGCCGGTCAAGGAGCCCGAGCGGGTCTTCCTCTCGGAGAGGGCTTTCACGCTGTCGGGGCTCCTGCTCCTGGCGTTCGGGCTCCTGCTCCTAGTAATATAAACCCGCGCCAATTGTCTTAATGCCGATGCAATCCCCGCGCGGGCGCCTGGATGGCCTGGTGGCGTTGTTCGTCCTGGCTATGGTGTGCGCCGTAAACTACATGCCATACGCGTATAACCCGTCGTTCTGGGGGCATGTGGACTGGGTCCTGCACGCGTCATGGGCGATGGCGGCGAGGGAATCGCTCCTCAGATTCGGCCAGCTGCCGTTCTGGGACCCGTATTTCTGCGGCGGCGTCTCGCTCCTGGACTTCCCTGAGACGATGATGTTTTCGCCGTTCTTCGCCCCCCTGCTAACATTCGGTCTCATTGGGATACGCATCGCAGCATACCTCTCCACGTTAGCTGGCATGTACGGCTTCTACCTCCTGTGCCGGCACTATGGGCTGGGCGCCGCGTCCAGCTACCTGCCACCCATCATATTCTTCCTCAACACCCAATACCAGAACCGCCTGCAGTTCGGCGGCTTCTCCGTGGTCTTCACCCTCGCCTTCGTGCCGTGGGTCCTGCTCGCGTACCTCAAAGCGCAGGACAACGTCCGCTTCCTCCCCGTCGCGTCGCTGGCCCTGGCGTTGATGACCGTGTCTGGCAGCCCGGTCTTCCCGGTGCAGATGGTGATGCTCCTCCTGGCGTACTCGATGTTCCTGTCGCTCTCCCGACGCGACGCCAGACCCATCGCATTGTTTGCGCTTATCGCCCTGCCCGCCCTGGCGCTCGCCGCGGCCAAGCTCGTCCCAGGCTACCTGTTCATGCAATCGTATCCCCGGGATTTCGGCGCCTACGTCGAAGGCTACAGCCTGAGGATGATGTGGTCGGCGGCCTTCGAGAAACCGGCCGCCGAGTACATATTCTACTACCATTTCCCGGAGGAGAAGTGGCACTGGCACGAATACACGGCATATGTCGGGGTACTTCCCGTCCTCCTCGCACTGGCGGCATTCAAATCCAACCGGCCGGAGAAGTGGGTGCTTGCCGGCGTGACACTCCTCTTCCTCCTCCTGTCGATGGGTCATCAGATGCCCGGTTTCAGCCTCTGGGACTCGCTCAGGAGCCTCCCCGTCATCAGCTCCGGCCGCGTCCCGGAGAGGTTCATCAACATGGCCTACGTCGGGCTGTCGCTCCTGGCCGGCCTCGGCCTCACCCAAATCGAGAAAAAATCCCGGTCTTTGGCGGCGCTCTTCCTCGCGTTCATACTTTTCGACCTCCTCATGGCAAGCCACGTCGTCGTGGCCATGACCTACGACATCCCCCCGGAGAACCAAATGATATACGGGAAGGCCAGGCAGGACGTCTTCTACCAGGAGGTCAGCCGCGTAGGCTCGCTTTCAGCGGTCCTCCTCAACATAGGCGACGCCAAATGCTACACCGGGTTCCCCGGCCTCGCAAGCTCGAACGTCACCCCCAAATACGTCAACGGCGTCCCGAACGGCGGCTACCGCGGGGAAGCATACCTCCTGAACGGGCGGGGGAGCGTGAAGCTGGTCAGGGTGACCCCGAACGCCGTCGAAGTCGAAGTCTCAGCGGCGGGCGAGGACACGCTCGTCCTCAACCAGAACTACTACCCGGGATGGGGGGTGCGGGGCGCATCCGGCGGCGCAGCATACCCCTACAACGGCCTCGTAGCCGCCGACGTTTCGCCAGCCGACGGCCGCGTCACATTCTCCTTCCTTCCGGAGCGCTTCCTCGCCGGGGCCGCGGTCAGCCTGGTATCCCTTGCGGCTTACGCATGCCTCCTCATCCCCGCCGTCCGCCTGAAGGCTTCGTCATCGCTCGGGCGTCTCCTGTCCCGGGTTTCACGCCTCAACAGGGTTTTCGGCACGCTCGGGACCGTCTTCTCGCATCCCCCCCTCAGCCTCCTGGCGGAGCGCAGAAAGGCGGCAGCCCTCCTCGTCGTCGCATCGGCGGCCCTGTACCTCCTGCACGCGGCCTATATCGAGTACGCATTCGACCCCCTCCGCCCCCTGCCCTCCGGGGGACTCTCGCTCATCGATTCGATCGATGTCGGAAACTCGTTCGACGAGGGCGGCCACGCATACGAGTCCAGAACGTGCGGGAACGCGTCGTACGCCACCTACTCATACCCCGACGGGAGGGTCGTGACCGACAGCGGCCGCTCGTGCGGGACCGGCATTGAGACGTTCTCAGTCGGCTCTGTGCCAGGGCGGGACCTCTACGTCGTAAAGCGCCTCGACTATGCGCTGCTCGACCAGGGCGTCAAGGTCAGCGTTTATACGGCGGCTGGGGGCTGGGGGCAGCCGGTCGCATACCCCCGGTTCGCAGGCAACGACCCGGAGCACAGGTGGAGGGACGTGTGGTTCGTCATCCCCGGGAGATACGTGACCTCCAACCGGACGAGAATCCAGGTGGCGTGGGGCTCCGGGGCGTCGATGAACTCCTACCACTACTGGATTTACGCGTAACCCGCGCTTTTTATGCGGGCCTTACATAACATTAAACTGCTTTCATGGTGAATTGAATGGCGAAGGTTTACTACGAGGAAGATGCGGATTTGAGTGTGTTGGCTGGGAAGACGGTCGCCATAGTCGGCTACGGCAACCAGGGCGGCGCGCAGGCGCAGAACATGCGGGACAGCGGCGTCAACGTCATAGTCGGGTCCATAGGCGACCAATCGGCCGAGCGCGCCAGGAACGAAGGCTTCAAGGTCTACGGCATATCCGAGGCCGCGAGGCTTGCGGACATAGTCCACATACTCGTCCCGGACGAGCACCAGAAGGCGGTGTACGACCGCGACATAAGGCCGCACATGGGCCCGGGCAAGACCCTGATGTTCAGCCACGGCTTCAACATACGGTTCAAGCGCATCGTGCCCCCGAAGGGCGTGGACGTCGTAATGGTGGCCCCGAAGGGCCCGGGCGTCCTGGTGCGGAAGACGTACCTCGACGGCTTCGGCACGCCGGCGCTCATCGCGGTCGAGAAGAACGAGAGCGGCAAGGCCAAGGAGACAGTGCTCGCCCTCGCCAAGGCGCTCGGCGCCACGAAGGCCGGAGTGATACAGACGACGTTCACCGAGGAGACGGAGACCGACCTGTTCGGCGAGCAGGTAGACCTCTGCGGAGGCTGCTCGGAGCTCATCAAGGCAAGCTTCGACACGCTGGTCGATGCCGGCTACCAGCCCGAGATAGCGTACTTCGAGACCCTGCACGAGCTGAAGCTGATAACGGACCTCATACAGAAGGGGGGCCTGGAATACATGTGGAAGTGCGTGAGCAACACCGCCGAGTACGGCGGCCGCACGAGGGGTTCGAAGATAATAACCAAGGCGACCCGGAAGGAGATGAAGAGGATACTCGCCGACATACAGAAGGACCGCTTCGCGAAGGAGTGGATAGCCGAGTGCGAGTCCGGCGCCAAGAACCTGGAGCGGATGCGCAAGGCCGACGGGAAGCTCAGGATAGAGAAGGTCGGCGGCAAGCTCAGGCAGATGTTCAGGTCCGGGTAAACCCCCGGCCTGGACGGCTTATAGACTAGGTCGCAGACCTCTTCTAGCAAGAATACCGCGGCCTTAAGGCCGCGGTTTCTTTTATTTTTAACTGAAAACCAATAACCATCATGGCTAAGGTAGTGGTCGCCACCTGGTTCCCGAGGACTTATCTGAACCTCTTCGAGACGTACTCGGGCCTCGACAAGGTGGGCCTAGAGCTGGATGAGCGGAAGTACAGCGCCCGCGGGGTCTCGTTCAAAATCAAGGGCTATAAGGGATACCCTGACATCGGTTTCACCCAGCGCTGGCACGGGCTGCACTACTTCACCGTGGACCTGCCGGACGACGGCATAGGCGCCCAGGCAGAGGCGTTCATGAAGGAGATGCAGAACCTGCTTTTGGAGAAGATACTCCGGGTCTGCCACAGCGTCACGTACCGGAACATAGTCTCCGACCATATGCCGCTGGACTTCGACATAGTAGTGCTCACGAACGGGTTCGTGGACATGGCAGGCTACACGGTCAAGGAGGCGTCGGGGCTCTCCGTCGCATACAAGCCCGAGGACAGCTACTACGGGGGGACGATAACCTACGTCATGGGCACCGAGGACCTGGACTCCGTGAAGAAGCCGCTCGGCTTCTACAACTTCGCCCAGATAGGGTTCGACTTCCTGAACAACATGATGAAGGCCCTCATAAGGCTATTCCACAACGCCGACGCCCTGATAGAGGACATAGAGTCCGCCAAGGACGAGAAGGAGCTGATGGTGGCCGTGAAGGCCCTGGAAGCCACGGTGGAGGAGTGCTCGACGAGGAGCGGGAAGATGAGGCACGTCCTCCTGAACCTGCGGCTCAGGGGGGAGGAGCTGGCGAAGCACCAGTTCAGCCCGAAGGAGAAATCCCTCCTTGAGGCGCTCGGCGTGACGGAGTGCTTCAGGCGACTGGATGCGGACGGCGCCTACCTGGAGATACTGTGGGGGGACATAATGGAGTCGAAGCTCAGGAACATACAGTCGAAGCTCGACGTGAGGCTTCGCCTCAGGAAACCCCCGAAGAAGGGCTGGTTCTAGGCGGAACATGCTAGCGAAAAGGATAATACCCTGCCTCGACTGTGACCTCGCGGTGCCAGAGGGGCGGGTGGTCAAGGGCGTCCGGTTCAAGGAGATACGGTACGCCGGGGAGCCGGCGGAGCTCGCATGCCGCTACGGCAGGGATGGCGCAGACGAGATAGTTTTCCTCGACATCACCGCATCCCACGAGCGCCGCGAGTCCATGGCGCACGTGGTCGAGAGGGCTAGCGAGGAGCTGTTCATCCCGCTCACAGTCGGCGGCGGCATCAGGTCCGCAGACGACGTGCAGAGGATGCTGAAGGCGGGGGCCGACAAGGCGAGCCTCAACACCGCCGCCATCAAGAGGCCCGAGCTCGTGGGGGAGGTCGCCAGGCGCTTCGGCAGCCAGTGCGTGGTCGTCGCCATAGACAGCAAAAGGACCGGGAAGACGCCCTCCGGACACGAGGCGAGCATCTACGGGGGCCGTGAGATGACCGGCCTGGACACGCTCGAGTGGGCGCGGAAGGTGGAGTCCCTCGGAGCCGGAGAAATCATGCTGACTTCGATGGACCGCGACGGCACGAAGGACGGATACGACCTGGAGCTGACGAGGATGGTCTCCGAGGCGGTGTCCATACCCGTCATAGCGTCCGGCGGCGTCGGCGAACCAAAGCACATGCTCGAAGCGTTCACGGAAGGCAAGGCCGACGCCGCGTTGGCTGCGAGCATATTCCACTACGGCGAGCACCCGATACCCCGGGTCAAGGCCTTCCTGAAGCAGGCCGGCGTGGAAATCAGGGTCTGAGCTACCCAACCTTCTCAGTTATCGCTATGCTCATCTTGAAGGCCTTCTCGGGGCTCTCCTGAGCGGCCTCGGTTATCTCATTTGCCTTGGCCTCCAGGTCCTTCGCGCTCAGGCCCCTGATGACCCTCTTCACAAGCGGCATCGATATCCCTGACATGCTCAGCTCGTCGACGCCGCTGCCCACGTTAATGGGGACTGCCCTCCTCCTTGCGCCCTCCTCCCCGCAGACGCACTTCTTCCACTTCTCATTCTCGGCGGCCTTCACAATCTGTCTTACGGCTGCGAGGTTGACTGGGTCGAAGTAGTCCCACTGCTGGTCTTTCTGGCCCTTGTCCTTTCGTCTGCGCGCTCTGTTCTTGACGCGGTCTAAGAGGTCGTTCGTGCCGATAGAGACCTTCCTGCTTTTCCCCTTCAGCCGCCTGAACATTTTCCCGAGGTAATCTGTGTTGGCGATTTTCGGGTCCTCTATCATCGGAACCAGGTCAAAAGCGTCAGGCTCAGCGTGGGCCGTCTGCCCAAGCTCGTGTGACGCCTCCACCATGAGGCCGTGGAAGTCTTCTACCTGCTTGGCCTTTGTTATCATCGGAAGCATGATGCTCCTTTGCCTGTCGGCGTCGTCACCGAACTGTCTTCTCGCCTCTGAGGCCGCCCTCATCAAGCCCTTTATCCAAGGCTTCGTCAGGCGCTCCACGTTTCTGCCCCTCAGCAGGAATTCCGTGCCTGCCTGCCAGAACGGGTCCTCGAGCTCCTTGGAGCCGAATCCGTCTAAGTCAGCCGCCCATTCCTCGTTGGGGGGCTTGTCATTGGAGAAGTCTAGGCAGCGGTCCACGAAGGGGCCCCTGATCCTCTCTTTCAGGTGGCTGACTCCCCCGGCGTCGCCGCTGTTGGCGGCACTGTACTTGTCGAGGCTTCTCCTAGTCTCCCTCACCCAAGCCCTCTCTATGGCGAGTGCCTGCCTGTAGACCCCCTCCTCGAACTCCTCTGGCGAAGGCAGCTTGTCGTTCGATTTCGCCCACGCCTCCCACCTGTTTAGCCCTATGCCCTCGGCGCCGTATCCTACGGCCCCCCTCACCCTCTTCGAATACCTTATTATCACGCCCCTCTTCCCCGCATCCCTCGCGATGTCCTGGTACCTGTCCACGTCAAGGAACCTGACCCACGATATCATCTGCCTGTCGGTCTCGTCCAGGGTGACGCCCTTGGGCAGGGGCGTGCTGTCGTCCCCACTGAAGAGGTCGATTTCCGTCCTGCCTTCTGCAGACTCATCCACGCGCCTGACCATGTCTATGCCGCTTGAGGCCGAGAACGTGTACTCCTTGCCCCCAAGGACGGCGGACCCCTCTATCCTCGTGTAGATGTCGTCTGGCGAGTCTATGTTCGCAAGGATTTTTATGCGCCTTCCGTCGAGCGTGGTGGCCGGCTTGTGGGTGTCGCGCGGCACGGCGTCCTGCCTCCTCTCTAAATCCTCCATGATGGCTGTCCAGTAGTCAATTGTGTCCGGGTCAGGGTTGACCACGACCATCCCCATAGCATTCGGGTTGTTCAGGTCGATGACCCTCCGTCCATCGTGAACCCTGGTCCTCTCGTCCACGACTATTATCGTGTCGCCGGTGCGCATACTATCCATCCACTCGTTCCCGGTCTGTATGACTGTCGGGACTCCTCCCTTCCTGAAGTTGATTAGGACGTGCATGGTGGGCGAACCCTCGGAGAATGCGACCCCTGCGAGCTTGTTCTCGAAGGCTGTGGTGTCCATCAGCGGTCCGAGGTCCCTTGCGACGACTACCGTGCCGTGGGGGAGGCTAGCGATGTACTGCGTCAGGGCCTTGCCGGTCGAGCTGCCTGTGAGCTTGTGCATAATCCCGTCCTCGACTGCCGAGATTGTGCCTATCAAGTTGAGGACGAGGTCTCTGACCTGGGGCGTGTGCCGCGCCTTCTCGAGCTTCGCGTTAAGCGGGTCTAGCGCCTCCTTAATGGTGTCCCCTAGCGCCCACTCGTCGTTTTCCATCCTGTAACAAACCCTGGCTGCGACGTTGCTTATCGTATTAAGTGCTGTGTCCCCGACCGCAATCATGCCGAAGTCATCCCTGGAAGCTTCGCCAACGCAAAGCTCGTTCATCCTGGACTCCATATTCCTCTTTATGCCTTCGATGTACTTCCTGAAGGGGTCTGCGTATGCAATAAGTGCTTTCCCGGCTCCTGGGCCGTCGACTGTGAGGGCGGCCCGCAGGTCTGCGAGGGCATGTTCGTCCCTGGCTGTGGCTACGAGCGCCCCCACGGCATCCTTGTCCTGGAGGCTCTGGCAATATGCAGCGAATTCCTTCTTCTTCGCCTGCGGGAAGTCGCTGCGCATGGTGTAATAGTCGACAGCTACCATGACGGCGGCGTCGAATAGCCTCGACACCTGGCGGGGTATGGAACTCTCCTCGATTGCAAGCTTCTTAGGCGGTATCTTGAACTTGCCAATATCGATTTTATGGGCTACGCCTATGCCGATGCCCCCCGTCATTATCGGTATGCCCTCAAGCACCCTCTCCGGGGCCTGCCTGGCCTTCACATCTGTCTGCATACTGGCCAGTTTGGCGAGCTCCTCCTCCCTGAGGCCGCATTCCCTCAGGTTCCTCCTGAGCACCTGGAGGTACTGGCCTGGGCTCATGTAGTGGGAGCGCTCCCCGGTGACCGGGTTGATGGTCAATTCCTCAAGGTGTTTCAGGTATGCTCCGCCGTCGATGGGGGCGACGAGGCCGCTGTTGTCGTAGAGTTCGCTCACTGACGTCTTCGAGGACAGGAAATCCCGCATCTTCAGGGCCCACTGCCTAGTCTTAACGTCGTCTACCTTCGCCTTGTCGAGGGGGGCCTTGAATAGGCTGTCGCGCAGGCCGAGGAGCTCCATGCCGGCTAGCTGGCCATGTACGTCGGGGGAGTCGAGGTTGACTGCGTCTATCCTCTGGCGTGCGCCTGCGGCCATGTATTAATATCCGCAGGACTGTCTTATAAGGCCTATCTGGCCGGCTGCCGCTCTATCATCCTGTCTATCTGGCCGCCGGATGGCACCATGGGCAGTATCTGCTCGTTCTTGTCGACCGGTATGTCGACGACGTACGTCTCGTCGCTTTCCATGGCCTTCTTGAGGCTCTCCCTTATCTCGGACGGCCTCTCCACGAGTATCCCTTTCGCGCCGAACGCGTCCGCGAGCTTCATGAAGTCAGGCGAATCCCCGAGGTGGGTGTGGCTGTGGCGTTCCCCGTAGAACAGGTCCTGCCACTGCTTCACCATGCCCAGGAAGCGGTTCTTCAGAAGGAGCACGGTCACGGGTATCTCCTCCTCGATGCAGGTGGCGAGGTCCTGGCACGTCATCATGAAGCTCCCCTCGCTGCCGACGTCTATGACCTTGTGGTCCGGCTTCGCCACCTTCGCCCCGATGGCGAACGGGAACCCGGAGCCCATCGTGCCGAGGCCGCCTGAGGATATGAACTGCCTCGGGTTCCTTATGTCCAGGTAGTGGGCGGCGAACATCTGGCACTGGCCGACCTCCGTCGTGACTATGGTGATGTCGTCTATGAGGCCGTTGAGCTCCTTCATTATGCGCTGCTGCTTTATGGGCGTGGAGTCGAAGTCCCAGCGCGAGCCGTACTCCCTCTTGTACTTCTCGACCTTCCTGTGCCATTCCGTGCCGCCCTTGCGCTTCCCCTTCTCCAGGGCCTTCAGTATGTTCCTGAGGACGAGCTTCGCGTCCCCGACTATCGGCAGGTCTATCTCCACGTTCTTCCCTATCTCCGCGGAGTCCACGTCGATGTGGACTATATTGGCGTTCGGGGCGAAGTATTTCACGTCCGCCGTTATCCTGTCCGAGAACCTGCAGCCAACGGCGAACAGGAGGTCGGACTCCGTCACTATCAGGTTCGCGGCCTTCCTGCCGTGCATGCCGAGCATCCCCAGGGCCAGGGGCGAGTCCTCGGGGTACGCCCCCTTCCCCATCAGCGTGTTCGTCACCGGTATCATGAGCGAGTCCGCGAGCCTCCTGAGCTCCGCCGACGCGCCGGAAAGTATCACCCCTCCCCCCGCCAGTATCACCGGTCTCTCAGCATCGAGAAGCATCTTAGCGGCCTTGTTTATCTGCACCGGGTGGCCGCCGTCCATCTTCTCCCTGTACCCCGGCAGTTCTACGTCCTTCGGGTATGTGAACTTCTCGAGCCTGCCCTGCTGGATGTCCTTCGGCAGGTCTATCAGGACGGGCCCAGGCCTCCTCGTCGCCGCAATCTTGAATGCGGCGCGGAAGGTCGACGGTATGTCCTCGCACCTGGCGACCTGGAAGTTGTGCTTGGTTATCGGCATGGTTATGCCTATGATGTCGGCCTCCTGGAATGCGTCGTTGCCTATCAGCTTCGACGATACCTGCCCAGTCACCGCCACTATCGGCGTGGAGTCGCAGTACGCGTCCGCTATGCCGGTCACGAGGTTCGTGGCTCCGGGGCCGGACGTAGCCATGCAGACCCCCACCTTCCCCGACGCCCTCGCATAGCCTTCGGCGGCGTGGGCGGCGACCTGCTCGTGCCTCACCAGGATATGCCTCAGGTCGTCCTCATGGACGCCGTGGAGGGCGTCGTAAACCTCCATTATGGCGCCGCCCTGTAGCCCGAAGACGTGCTTCACGCCCTCGGCCTCGAGCGACTTTACGATAGCTTCCGAGCCTTTCATGACGGTTCCACCATATATACGGGAAAAAATATATAGTAATACGGGCCGTGGGTTAATAAACAGACGATGAAAAGGGCTTTTGAGGCCGTTTCCGGGGGGTCTGGGCGCGGGCTCAGGGATTATGTCCAGGAGGTTCTGCCTCGCCTGAGGCTCGCTGTGCAGTCCGTAGAGGTCGACGGCGAGCATCAGATGAAGCTCGTGGCGACCCGCCTGAACGCGCCCTCGCACGAGCCCCTGCTCGTGGAGGCGGTGAACTACAGGCGGCGCGTAGGCTACCATCCTCTCCTGGCGCTCAGGGAGGAGATGGAGTCCAAGGGGCTCTCGGAGGGGGTTTTCATATCCTTAGCGGGGTTCACGCCAGACGCGATAGAGTACGCCACCATAAACGGCATCACCCTGTACACGCCCGACGACCTGGCCATGCCCGGGCGGGACGGAGGCGCATTCCTGTCCGGCTCGCACAACATCTTCGAGCGGATCTTCCTCTTCCGCATGGACGAGAAATCCGCGCTCGAGATGTTCGAGCGGAGGCGGAGGAAGCCTTTCCTC
>JBFYKH010000037.1:0-5921 GCA_041306075.1 Candidatus Altarchaeota archaeon | reverse complement strand
TACAAGGGGAAGGCGGTGGCGGTCCTCGGCGGCGGGAACATGGCGGTCGAGGATGCGCTGTACCTTGCAGAGCTCGCCTCCAAGACGTACCTGGTCGCGAAGACGGTGTCCTCAGAGGCTGCCCTGGCGGCAAGGCTCGGGAAATCCGCCGTGGAGGTTGTGGAGGACTCCGCCTCCGAGATAGGGGGCGGCGAGCTGGTGGAGTCCGTCACCCTCGCGTCAGGCCGGAAGCTCCCCGTCCAGGGGGTGTTCGTCAGCGTGGGCCACACGCCGTCCACGGAACTGGCCGGGAACTCCGGGATAGAGCTTGACGGCCGCGGCTACGTGAAGGTCGGCCGCAACATGGAGACGAATATTACCGGCGTCTTCGCGGCGGGGGACGTCACCGGGGGCATACCACAGATAGCCTCTGCGGTCGGCGAAGGATGCACTGCCGCAATGCGGGCGTACCAGCATATCAAATCAGGAGGTTAGGGTGGATGTGTTGGGCGCGGTCAGGGCCGTATTAGGGTTCGTTTACGTGCTTTTCATCCCGGGCTTCGTAGCTACTTGGGCGCTCTTCCCG
This sequence comes from Candidatus Altarchaeota archaeon, assembly GCA_041306075.1. GTDB lineage: Archaea > Altiarchaeota > Altiarchaeia > IMC4 > SCGC-AAA252-I15 > JAHIYG01. Next base: position 5,356 of record JBFYKH010000037.1, on the reverse strand, counting down.
GGGAGGCGGGACGTCTCGGACGTCGAGCGGCTTGCCCTGAGCATGGCGTTGAGCATAGCGTTGTCCACGCTCCCGATTATGGCGTTGAACTACGTCGGTGTGCCTGTCAACGCGGTCAACTCGTTCCTGATAATACTCGGGGTGGTGCTCTCCTGCGCCCTCGCGTATTTCCTGCGCGCCGGGAGGCCTACCTGACCTCGTACCAGTAGTGTATCTCCAGGGCTTCGCTCGACTTGTCGGAGGACTCGTAGACCTTAACTGTGAACGGCTTTCTCGCGAGCGCGGAGTCGACCCTGCGGACGATGGAGTTGCCGACTATGGCATCCCCCTCAGCCGTGAGCGTCGAGTTCACATGGCTTGCGTGCGTCGAGTTCTCCCCGGTGGATTCGGCCTCATAATACGCCCTGTACGGCCCCCTCTCCAAGTCTCTCCTTGTCAGGTTGGCGTTGAACACTGCTCCGAGCCCGGCGGCGTTCAGGGAGATGGGCTCAAGCGTAGAGTCCCCCAATCCCCTTGTGACGGTCGTAGAGTTCGTCAAAGAGTCGAACGTCACATTCCACGTCGGCCCGGAGGGGGAAAGCTCGATTATGAGGAGGGCCGTGTCTCCGTCGTATAATACGGTCTCATCCGTAAGGTTCATGTCATGCGACTCGACAGCCCACACATACCTCTTCGGGACACCCTCGTGGTTCGTGAAGCTGAATGACACGTTATAGCCTCCGCCAGCCTGCATCCTTGACGGCAGGCTCCTGTGGTCGTTGAAATACAGTTCCGTGAACGCCTCGTCCCCGGCTATCTTCCCGCGCATGTACAGGTTGAAGGCCGCGGTCAGGATGATGCCTGCGACGAGGGCTGCCGCGACGGCCTTATACAATTCCCTGTCGTACGGCTCCCCGGCCATTTTAATCCGAGTCGCCAGTTGCTTTGCAACGGGCGTTCATTTAATCTGGTACCAGAATCCTACGGTTGGGGGTTTGGACTCCCTGTATGCGTCGTACACGGTCGCGTTGTAGACGGCCGACTTCATTAGTTGGCCCGGTAGCGACCCGTCGGCAGACTCCCTGTAGACTGTCACGGTAAGGAGCGCCGGCTTCGACGAGTAGATGCTCCTGATGGACATGCTTTCCGCGATCAGGCGTCCCCACGTGACGCTCAGGTTCACCGTCGACTCGGACGCCACATAGCTGTCCGCATCCCTGCTTGAGGACGAATGCCTTTGCGAGTACGGCTTCGCCCTCAGCTCGTCCAGCGTCACGTTCAGGTTGAGCACGTCGCCGAAGCCGCCGCCGACGGTCACCTTCATCGGCGCGTAGTCGTATGCCTTCCTCGGCTCGCCGGCGACGACGCTGTAGTCGACGCGCTCGCCAAGCCATGCGTCCCTCGGCAGCTCCAAGACGCTCCTGCTATGGCTCGTCTCGTTCCTCTGGAACGTCCACTTGTCGTCTTCCGTCGGCGTAATCGTGACCTCGAAAGTCCTGTTCTCCGAGGGGCCGAGACTGAAGGACTCCTCCTGGCGCCTGAGGCCGTACTCCATGACGTACCTGTACCTCTCGGGGCCGGCGGAGTCGGCCATCACTGTGAACGCCACCCTATAGTCGCGGCCGACCTCCATGACGTTCAGGGCCTCCTTTTCGCCGACTGTCCCGTGCTTCAGGGCTGCGACGCTGTCCGGGAGGTCTGAGGAGCGGTCGAAGTAGACCGAGTATCCGCTCGGCTGGGTCATTACGGTGTAGGCTAGGACGGCCGCCAGGGCGATGATGCAGAAGGCCGTTGCAGCGATTGCGATGGCCCTATAGTCCCTTGAGCCCATAGTCTAGAATAATGTCCTTCCGGGATATTTAAGCTGATGACTCTCTTAGACGCCGGTCTTTTGCCTCCATAATCGGCATATACTGCGATTTCCAGCATATGCGGGCCTTTTTAAAGGCTGATGGCCTTTTTATATGTCTAAGATGATGAAGGTCAAAGTCGAGAACATGGTGGCGTGCATAACCCTGGACGTCGATTTGGACTTGAAGCGTATCGCCCGGGAGGTGCCGGGGGTCGAGAACCCGAAGAGCTTCCCAGGCCTCATATACCGGCTCACAGACCTGAAGGTCGCGTTCCTGATATTCCGGACTGGAAAGCTAATCTGTAGCGGCTCAAGGACTAAGGCGAACATCGACGCCGCCCTCGAGATACTGCTAGCGAAACTCAAGAAGGCCGGCGTGCGTCTGCGCGGCAAGCCGAAGGTCGAGGTCGTGAACATGGTCTCCTCGGCGAGCATGGACTTCAAGGTCAACCTTGACACCATAGCATTGGAGAGCTGGAACGTCGAATACGAGCCGGAGCAGTTCCCCGGCCTCGTCTACAGGCTCGACGACCTCAACACCGTGATGCTGATATTCAGGAGCGGGAAGATAATCATAACAGGCGCCACAAGCAAGAAGCAGGCCGAGCAGGCGGCCGAGAAGACCAAGGAGATGGTCCTGTCCCTGAACGCGTCACTGCCTTAGGTTTCCGGTCGGCATTATCCGTTTGGCTCCTCCGAGCATGATGTAGGCTGCCACGTACGCCGTCAGGGGCAGCGTTATCCGTATGATTGCCGCCGAGTCCTTCGTGTAGGCCATCGCGGCCGCCAGCACCACAGCCCCCGCACACAGCCTCGATACGTCGCCTATGGTTACGGCCGGGCTCAGACCCTTCCTCGCGCAGACGCTGGCCGGCAGGGCGAGGAATACGAGCTGTCCGAGGGCCGCCGCATAGGCTGCTGCGATGGCTCCGTAACGCGGTATCAGGAGCACGTCAAGCGATACGGTCAGTGCCGTGCCCACGATGACGGCCTCCATCACCCTCCTCTGCATGCCAGCGGCCTCAAGCGCCCTATGGTACGGGCTTGAGACGAAGGCCACCGCCATCCACCACACTAGGGCGGACAAAAGCGGCGCGGATGCTGCATACTCCGCCGAGTACGCGAGCCCTATGATGTCCCCGGAGTTCGCGGATGTGACGGCCGCCATGGGGACGGCGATGAACAGCATGCTGTTCAGATAGTAGCCCGATATACTGTTGTAGGCCGTCCTGCGTCCTGCGGCCTCGGATAGCGCAGGGTAGACCGACTGGTTGTACGCGGCGAGTATGAACCCCAGTGCTATGACTAGTCTGGATGCCGCCGCGTATACTCCAGCCTCCCCGCTGCCGAGGAAACGGGAGACGAGCACGACGTCAACAGACATGAATACTCCCGTCGCAACCAGGGTTAACCCAAACGGCCACGATTCCCCGATAAGCCTCATCCACGCGGCCGTGTCGAACGAGAATCCTAACCGGACGTACCTGCCTGAAGCGTATACGCCGTAGGCTGCGCCGGCGAGTCTCGAGGCCACGTATGCCAGGGCGTAGCCAGCTACACCCCCCTCCAGCAGAAGCGCAAGGAATCCCGCCACCAATAGGACCGCGGACGAGCAAACCCTGGACACGGCAGCGTGCTCCAGCCTCTCATAACCCTGGAAGACGCTGTTGAACACATAGCTGTACGACTCGAAGACCGAGGATAATCCCAGCACCAAGACGAGGAAGATGAATCCGGCCGGGTAGCCGACGGAATAGGCCAGAGCGGCCATCAGAACATACGCCGTTGCGTTCAGGACGGCTTTCGCAGCCGCTACGCCCGCCATGAGCTTCGCGGCATTCGCCCTGTCCTTCGCCACCTCCCTGGCGGCAAGCTGGGTGAGGCCGAGGTCGGTGAGGAAGAAGTAGAGGCCGACGTAAGCGAGGCCCGATGACAGGAGACCGAACCCCTCCGGCCCGAGGCTCCTTGCGGCCATGATTACGAACGCGAACTCCATGAGCTTCGACAACATTTCGCCCGCCATCACGTAGGCCGTGTTCCTGCAGACTCTGTCAAGCGCCATCGGCCGCCTCTTTCAGTATGCTTTCGGCGGTCCTGGCCCATGTGTGCTCCCCCGCCTTTTTCCTGGCGTTCGCGCTCATCAGCGCGTACAGTGTTTTGTCGTCTCCCAGCCGCCTAATCTTCTCAGCCATGCTTCCCGGATTCTCCTCGACTAGGAAGCCGTCGACCCCGTCCTCGACGATTTCAGTGTAGCCTCCCGTCCTCCCCCCTATGACTGGCGTTCCGGCCGCCATGGATTCGAGCGGAACAAGGCCGAAAGGCTCCCTTAATGGGGCGTATACGGTGCATAGGGCGTTTGAATACAACCTTTCCAGCTCGTCCGTGCCGACGGAGCCGAGGAATTCGGCGTCCGCTCCGCCAAGCCTCCTGAGGGCGGCCTCCTCAGGGCCGGTTCCGACGACCTTTATCCTGACTTGGGCTTCCTTGGCTGCCTGCACCGCAAGCCCCGTCCTCTTCTCGTATGTGAGCCTCCCCACCGAGAGCGCGTAGTCCGAGCCGCCCTTCCTTCCCGCCACGGGCCTTGCGCCGCAGTATACTACTCGTGGTTTGGTGCCGTAGACACTCCCCAAATATCCTGCGCTGTACATGCTGTTGGCGAGCATCATGTCCGCCCTGTTGAATCGTCTGTCAAGGCTTCTGAGGAGGGGAAAGTATGCCCTCATGAACATCCTCCTGCCGGCGTCCATCGGCCTGCTAAGAATCTCGGGGTAGAGGTCGTAGAGCATCCTCGCAGGCTCCTGGGGGTACCATACGTTGGGGTGCCTGTCGATGACGTGGGCTGGGAAGGTGTTGAGGACGTACAGTTCGTGCCTGCCTAGCATACCGGTCATGGACTTCACGGCCGCCATGAGGGCAAGGGTGTTGCTCCTCCAACCCGGAACTTTTGCCTTGCATTCCACGGCATCGACTTCGACGTTGTACTCCTCTAAGAGCCTCCTGTTCACCGACAACGCATAAAGGGTGACATTGTGTTTCCTGCTCCATTCGGCCATCACCTCCAGGCCGAAGCGTTCGGCGCCTCCCAGGCTGTCGAATCTGGGGTATACCATGGCGACGTCCATGGTAGGGTATTGACCTTCGGAGGTTAAATTGCAGCCGTCGAATAATATCCCGTGGCAAAGGTCCTGATACTCCACGATTACCTGGATAACATCGGCGGCGGGGAGAAGCTGATGCTGACCCTGGCGCGGGAGTTCGGGGCGGACGTCGCGACGCTTGACTATAATCCAGCCTTGGTGGAGGCCATGGGATTCCGGGGGGTGAACGTCATCGGCTTCGGCTCCACCGTGAAGGTCGCGCCAGTCAAGCAGGTCGTTGCGTCCCTCCGTCACTGGCTCTCCGACTTCAGGGGATACGACCATTACGTACTGAGCGGCAACTGGAGCCATTATGCGGCGTCGGGGCATCACCCGAACACGTGGTACTGCTACACTCCTGTGAGGGCGTTCTACAGCGACCATGAGC
>JBFYKH010000036.1:0-13034 GCA_041306075.1 Candidatus Altarchaeota archaeon | reverse complement strand
ATGAGTATCTCCGGGGGGTTGAATATCTTGTTTATCTTGAGGGCTTTCGCCTTGGCCTTGACTATCTGCATCTCCTCCTCGAGGGAGAGGTACTGCATCACGGACATGAACATGAACCTGTCCTTCTGCGCCTCCGGGAGCGGGTAGGTGCCGAGCTGCTCGACCGGGTTCTGGGTCGCAAGCACCGTGAACGGCTGCGGGAGCTTGTGTGTGACGCCTCCGAGGGTCACCTCCTGCTCGGCCATCGCCTCAAGGAGCGCGGACTGCGTCTTCGCCTGCGCCCTGTTTATCTCGTCGATGAGGAGGAGGTTGGTGAATATCGGCCCCTTGTCGAGCGTCGTCTCCCTCTTGGCCTCGTCGAACAGTAGCCTGCCGAGTATGTCCGTGGCCGTCAGGTCCGGCGTGCATTGGACGCGCTTGAAGTCCATGTCCATGGCGTCGGCGACGGCCTTTATGAGGACGGTCTTGCCCATTCCGGGCACGCTCTCGAGGAGTATGTGGCCGCCCGCAAATATGGCGATGAAGATGTTCTCTATGACCTCGTCGTTTCCTATGATCTTCTTGTGGACCTCGTCGCTGAGTTGTCGGAACTGCTGGAAGACGTCTTTGTCTCTCTCGACCATCCTGTATCGAGCATTATATTACCTTTTTCGCCTTTTAAGCGGCCGTTTCAGAGCCTTATCTCGGTGTCGCACATCGGCGATATGGTCCTTATGATGTCCTCGGCCTCCCTCTTCTCGATGGACAGTATGACTCCCGTGAGGTTCTCCAGCCTTATCTTGTTTATCATGTAGTGGGTGAACTCCTTCACGCTCTTGTCGGTGTTGTATATGAGGAGGCTTGACAGCGAGTCGATGAAGATGAACTTCTTCTCGGACTTCACCTTTACGAGGAGCCGGTCGAGGTACAGGCTCATCTCCTCGAGGCTGCTCGGGTTCTCGACGAAGAACACGTCGTCGGATTTCTCAGGCACGCCCTTGCCGGCCATCCGGCTTATGCAGTCTATGTAGTAGACGTCCTTGGCCCCGGAAGACGCCTTCACCACCTCGTAGGGCTGCGTAACGCTCAGGTAGACGCCCCCTATTCCCCGCTGTCTGGCCAGTATGTCGAGCATTCCTAATGCCGCATCCCCGTGGTTCTCGCTCTTGGAGACTACCAGGGTTATCTTGCCTTCGGGGACGCCCCGGGTGCCGGCGATGAGCTTAGACATGACGTCCGGGGCATGGGTATTCGGCTCGGGCAAGGCCTGCCCGAGCGCCCTGAAAGTCGTCTCCCCGCTGGATTTGAAGAACCTCCTCCCCTGCTGGTCCTTGTAGAAGAACTCTATGAGCTTGGCCTTGTAGGTTCCCCCCCTCGGCACCCTCACCGTCGCCTTCACCGCCACCCTGCCCTTGGGGGGCATATGTTCGACGGGCTCCGGGGCCTCGATGACCTCGACGTCCCCTCCGGCGCCCATGAACCGGATGCCTGCGGCCGGGGCTTCGCCTTCGTTAGCGAGCACCCCTTCGATTTCAGCGTCCTCCCCGGCCTTGACGTCATAAGGCCCCGGGAACTCGAGGCTCACGGACGGGGTGCCCTTCCACCCCTCCTGCCCCCCCGCCTCCTGTGCCGCGACGTTCAGCGTCACCTCGTTGCAACCCCTCATGTAAGTCTTCCCCCTGAGGTCGGTGTAGCTGACTTCCACTGGTATGAACCTGTACGTCCCGGGCCTCTTCGCCCTGAGCTTGAATTCCGCGAGGCCCGAGCCTCCGGCTGGCAGTTCCCCGATATTCCTCGTGTTCTCGACTATCTCGAGTCCGTCGGGCGGCTTGATCATGGGCTTGACGTCCAATACCTGCTCGTTCAGGGGGTTCCTGACGGTGACCTGGTAGGTCGCGGCCTCCCCGGCGGACGCCGCGCCCGGGCCGGCCACCGTGACCTGTATGCCGGGTGTCGTCTTCATCTTGTCGAGGGTGGCCCGCACGTCCGCCTCGCTCCTCTGCAGGAACCTTAAGCCGTCCTCGTCGAATCCGCCGGCCTTTGAGACCTCCACCAGGAGCTTGAGGGCCTCGTTCAGCCTCGCCTCTGCGAGGGCTAGGTCTCCGGTCTTCAGGACCATGGTGCCCTCGTTCTTCCTGGACATGGCGTCGGCCTTCTTCGCCAGGCTCTCCTGCCCCGAGCGCCTGTAGGCTTCGGAGGCGGCGTTGAACGATTCTACCGCCCCCCTCAGGTCCTGGGTCTCCGTGAGCGCGAGGCCAATCCACCATCTGGCGTCGGCGAGCCTCTTCAGCGTCGATTCGTCCTGGGCCTCGGTCTCGGCGGCGTACCTCCCGTAGTTCTCCACCGCCTTCATGTGGTAGCCCCTGAGGGCGTCGTCGCTCCTGAACTTCCCGTAGGCTTCGGCCATCTGCCTGTATCCGTCGCCGGCCTGGAACCAGTTCCGGTTCGTCTCCTGCGTCTGCGCGTACTTCCTGTAGCTGTCGACCGCGGCCTGGTAGTTCTTGTAGTCGGCCGGCGGCTTTTCCATGACCTCCAGGCTCATCTCGGTGCTCGCCTTCACGTACCTCCTGCCTGCCGGGTCCTCGTAGTAGACTTCCACCGGCCTTATTATGTGGAGGCCGTTCCTGGTGGGCGTCACCTCCACTGAAAGCTTCCTAGACTCCCCGGGCTGAAGCTGGTTTATCGGCTCCGGGAGCCTGCCCAGGTTCATGTGGTCTGGTATGTGCTGCAGGAATGTCACGCCCTTCACGTTGTAATCGGCGTTGTTGGAGAGGGTCACGTTGATGAGGACCGGGGTGCCCGCGAAGGTGTTGGTGTATCTGTCCGCCTCGAGCGACACGTCGTCCTTCCTCTTCACTGCGGCGTCGGCCGGAACATCTGCCTTCTGGGCCGCCCTGTAGCCCGTGGTCTTGAAGTAGGCTTCGCCGCTCGATCTCATGTAGTTCCTGTCCCGGTCGTCTATGTACGTGACTTCCAGGGGGCTGAACCCGTACTCACCCGGCTTCACCACCTTGAACCTGAAGGAGACTTCCGCGGTTCCTCCGGACTTTATCGCAGTGATGACGGGGGGCGTGTCCTCGAGCTCGAGCCCGGCCGGCACGTTGGGCACGGCCTTCACGCGCCTTATGTCGAAGCCGAGCGGGTTCTTCACGACGGCTTTTACAGTGACGGACTCCCCGACCTCGGCTTCCGGCTGGCATGACACATCCACCCTCACGTCCGGCTTGGACATCACGTCCGCAAGGAGCTTCCTCGCCTCGTCCTCGTTCCTCTGGAGGAATGCGAGCCCCTCCTCGTCGTAGCCTCCGGACTTCACGACCTCGTCGAACATGCCGAGCGACTCCGTGAGCTTAGTCTCCGCCTTCCCGTAGTCGCCGGTCTTGATGGCCCTGACGCCGTCCGCCTTAAGCTTGAATGCTCTTGAGCGGGCTGCCAGGTTGTCGGCCCTGCAGGCCTGGTAGAGCGGGACCGTCCGCTCATACGTCTCCGACGCCTCCTCCAGCAGGTCAGTGTTCCTCATGCCCTCGGCGGCCCACCAAAGGGCGTCCGCAAGCCTCTTCAGGAGCGTCTTATCCTGGGTCTTCGAGTCCGCGTCGCGCTCCTCGGCATACTTCATGTAGTTCGCCACCGACTTGGCGTAGTATCCCCTGAGCGCGTCGTCGCTCCTGAACCTCCCGTAGACCTCCGCCATCTGCCTGTATCCGTCGCCCCCCTGGAACCAGTTCCGGTTGGCCTCCTGCGTCTCGGAGTACTTCTTGAACACCTCAAGGGCCTTCACGTAGTTCTTGTAGTCCGTCGGCGGCCGCTCGACGACCTCGAGGCTCATGTCGTTGCACGCCTTCACGTACTTGTGCGCCTTCTGGTCCTCGTAATAGACCTCTATCGGCCGCATCATGTAGAGGCCGGTCTTGAGGGGGGTGAGCTCCACGTGGGTGGTCAGGGCTCCGGCGGGCTCCACCTCGGGCACGGAGTCGGGGAGGCGCAGGAGCTTTATCTCGTCGGGGAGGTGCTCGAGGAACGTGATGCTCCTCATCGTGTACTTCCCGTTGTTCGTGAGCGTTATGTTGAGTATTATCGGTATGTTCGCGAACGTGTACGAGTACCTGTCTATGTCCAGTATTATCTCCGGCTTCAGCCTAATCTTCTCCCTGAGGTCGGCGGCCTCCGCCGAGTTCTCGGAGAGTATCTTCGCATACTCCTTCTTCCATCCCCCCGCCTCTATCGCCGCGTCCAGGAGCTCCTTGGCCTGTGCCAGCAGTTCGTCCGCCTTCGGGTAGTATCCGTGGTCTATCGCCTTGATGGCCTCGGCCTTCAGCCTCAGGCCCTTCGCGAGCCTGAGCCTGTCCGCTTCGCCAGCCTTCTCGTAGTAGCCCTCCGCCTTGGCGTAGTGGTCGAGGGCCCTCTGGTACTCCCAGAGCATCTGGTCGCATTCGCCGGTCTTCCTGTAGGCGTCCCCGAGGAGGATGAGCGCGTCCTTCGAGTCCCCCTTCGCCTTGTTCTCGTCGATGGTCTTCCAGAACTGCGCTATCGCCTTGTCGAGCCTGGCCTTCATCACGCTCTCGTTGCCGAGCCTCCGGTAGCAGTTGCCAGCCTCCATGGAGCCGAGCGCTATCCCGTAGGCGTCCTTCTTCTTGACGAGCTCGTTGGCGTACGCGTCGTACAGTTCGGCCCCCCTGCCGTAGTCCTCCTGGCAGACATAGGCTTCCGCGGCCTCCCACACCCTACCCCCCTTCACGTACTCCTCCGCGGCCTTCTTCCACCCGGCGATGGCGGCGTCCCTGTCGCCGGCGGCCCAGAGGAGCTTCGCGTGGTTGTTGTACGCGTCCGCCGCCCGCTCGTAGTACTTCACCTCGCTGTATGCGAGCGCCGCCTTCATGTGGAGCCTGGCGGCGTCCCTCCTGTCCTTGCCCTGCGCTGCCGCCTTCAGGTGCATCTCGGCCGCGCTGACGTATCCGTCGACGGCCAAGGCCTCGTTGCCGGCCAGCCTGTTCGCCTTGCCAGCCTCGAGGTGCTGGTTGCCGGAGTTCTCGTACTCGCCCTTCGCCTCATAGCTTTTCCCCGCCCTCGCGAACGAAACAGCCTCCTGGGAGGGGCTGTTGGCCTTGAAGAATATCTTCGCGGAACTCAGGTAGTATCCGACCGCCTTGTCGTAGTCGCCGGAGGCGTTGTAGACGTCGCCGACCTTCCGGTGGTTTATGCCGGCGTCCTTCAGGTCGTCGTTATTCATCCTCAGTTCCCCCGACTTGAGGTTGTAGTACACTGTGTTGCTGGAGTCGTTCAACTCCCAGTAGCATGCGCCCATCTTCTCGTACGTGTCAGCGACGTCGAGGTACTGCCTGTTTATGGTGTCTATCCCTATGGACCCGGCGTACGCGTCGATGGCCTTTTCCCAGGCCTTGGCCTTCTCGTAGCTTCCGGCCGCCTTCTTGAAGCTCAGGCTCGCGCTCGCGGTGTCGTGCACCTTCATGTCGCATATGGCGGCGTCCTTGTATATCTTCGCGGCCTTCTCGTACTCCCCGTCCTTCTCGTAGTACGCCGCGGCGGCGTTGTACGCGTAGCTCGCGTTGACGAAGTCGTTGACGTCTATGAACATTATGGCCGACTCCCTGTAGAACTCGGCCGCCTCCTTGAAGTCGTCGAACTCCTCGAAGGCCTTCGCCCCACGCTCGTAGACGACCCCCGCCTTCTCGTACTCCTGGAGCTTCCGGTACCGGTTCGCCGCCTTCACGTAGTGTTCCGCGGCCTTCTTGTGGTCGGTCACCCTCTCCCGGTGGCCGTGGTGGTCCATCTTCTCGTAGCAGTCACCGAGCCTCTCGTCGTATTTCGCAAGGAGGGCGTCGTCCTGGGATTCGAGGACCATCTCGAAGAGCCTGGCGTACTGTTCGGCGGCTTCCTTGTATCTTCCGCCGTTGAAGTTGCGTTCAGCCTGCATGTGCAGGATTTCGCGTTTCGCGCCGCCGAGAATATCCATCCTTTAGCCCCTAACGTATTGCCTTTAAGCCGTTATATACTTCCCGCAGAATATTATAGTCGTGGACGAAATACGCGAGTGCCTCCTGTCGAAGCTCGAGTCGGCGTCCGGGGAGACGCTGTCCGGCGAGGACCTGAAGGACTCCCCGGTCGCGGACCTGGGGTGCCCGGTCGCCTACAAGCTCGCGAAGAAGCTGGGGCGAAGCCCCGCCGCCATAGCGGAGGAGATAGCCGCGAAGATACCTCCTGGCGGCATCATCTCATCGGTGAAGGCCGAAGCCGGCTACGTGAACTTCACACTCGACCCCTCGGAGCTGTCGAGGATGCTCATGCGGCCGGCGCGAAAGCCCGCGAAGAAGCCGGGGAGGATAGTGCTCGAGCACACGTCCGTGAACCCGACGGGGCCGGTCCACGTCGGCAGGATAAGGAACACCGTGATAGGCGACTGCCTGAGGCGGATACTCGTCCGCTCAGGCCACGAAGTGGAGACCCACTACTACGTCAACGACATAGGCAAGCAGGTCGCCATAATCGCGGCGGGCCTGGCCGACGGCCTGGAGCCAGACCAGGAACTGACGGAGAAATACAGGGCCCACGCCGGCAGGGAGGACTTCCAAGTCTTCTTCACCTACGTGAAGGCGAACCGGCTCTACGAGGAGGACCTCGCCTTCCAGGGGAAGGTGCAGAAGCTCATACAGGCCGCGGAATCCGGGGACAAGGCATCGCTCGAGTCGATAACCGGCACCGCGAGGCGCTGCCTCAGGGGCCAGCTCGAGACGTTCAGGCGGCTGAACGCGGTATTCGACGTCTTCGACTACGAGAGCGACGGCCTCAACGACGGCTCAGTGGACCGTGTGCTGGGCAAGGTCCGGATGAGCAGCCACTACCTGAAGAGCGAGGTCGGGGAGGGCCTCGACCTGTCGTCGTACGGCCTCCAGAAGCGGGGCGGCATGACCGTCCTCGCCCGCGCCGACGGCACCAGCGTGTACCTCACCCGCGACCTGGCATACCACCTGAAGAAGATACTGCTCGGCGACAGGATAATCAACGTCCTCGGCGAAGACCATAAGCTGCAGTTCCAGGAGCTGAAGGCCGTCCTTGAGCGGGTCCTCGGCGCGAAGGCCGCCATCGAGGCGGTTCACTTCAGCTTCGTCAGCTTCGAGGGGATGAAGTTCTCGACCCGGAAGGGCGAGATAGCGGCCGCCGACGAGCTACTGGACGAGGCAGTGGCGAAGGCGGAGGCGGAGGCGAAGAAGCGGCAGCTTGGCGGCGAGGGGACGGCGGAGATGATAGGAGTCGGGGCCGTGAGGTTCCACATAATCAAGACGACCCCGAACAAGCAGATAACGTTCCGGTGGGAGGACGCGCTCAGCTTCGAAGGCGAGGCCGCCCCGTACATACAGTACGCCCACGCTAGAAGCTGCAGGATACTGGAGAAGAGCGGAGCCGACCTGGCGGGGCTCGCGGACATAGACCACGCCATCAGCGACGCCGAGGAGAAGAAGCTGGTGCTCAAGCTCCTGGAGTACGAGGGCGTCGTCGAAGCCGCCGCAGCCCACCTGAGGCCGGACCTAGTCGCAGCCTACCTCCTGGAGCTGGCGGGCGCATACAGCCGCTTCTACATGAAATGCCAGGTCCTGGACGCTCCCGGGGGGGTCAGGAACAGGCGGCTCCTCACGGTCCAGAAGACCCGGGAAACCATAAAGGACGGCCTCGGGCTCTTGGGGATAGACTCTCCCGAGCGGATGTAGCAGCCTTTAAGGGGGACCTGCGATATGTTAACATGGCATCCTCGAAAGCCCATCGCATCCGCCCCCTCAAGGGCGAGCACAAGAAAATCCACGTGAAGGCCGAGTGCGAGAAGTGCGGCAGGTTCGACGTCGTCTCGGTGTACGAGGACCAGGTGGAGGGCGAGGACTTCAAGGTATCGTTCTACGAGTGCCAGGGTTGCAAGAAGACGTTCTGCAGCATATGCGTCAGCGGCGCCGAATCCGTGGAGTGCCCCTTCTGCAAGAGGCTGAAGCCGAAGAAGGTGAAGCCCTTCGACATATACGTGTGCGGCGTCTGCTTCCAGGAATGGTGGCGCGAAGGCGGATTCTGCAGGGAATGCAAGTACGAGTGAAGGCTAGTCGAGAGGTCCGTGCAGCCAGTTAGGCGATGCCGACCACCTGCCCTCCCTGATGCGGTTCTCCTCGACGCACGCCCTCCTCACGAGCCGGTGGGCCGGGTTACCGAGGAACACCCAGGCTGTCACTACCTCCCCTGATTTCTTGACGGCGTCCCTCTGGACCCTGAGGTGGAAGGAGTCGGCGCTGTTGCCTCGGCATCCCTCATACCTGTCGAAGATGCTGGGGGCGGCTTCCATGGCGGGTATCCTCAGGACGAGGCCGTGGACCACGCCCCTGCCGTCGAGCATTATCGGCTGGTTCTCGGCGCTGTAGAGGTCGCCTCGCATGTCCGCCTTCTCCACCTTCGCAGGCTCCACCCCCCACCTGTCCCTGAGGGCGTGGAGGTTCATGAGCGTCCCGTACACGAACAGCCTGTCGCACGGGGCGGAGGGGGCCTTCGGAGCCCCGCCCAAGACCCTGCCCAGGAGGTCACCGAGCATCGTCCAACCTCCCCTGCTCGCCCGCCGCATAGTCTATGGTGACGTACCCGTCCCTGTCGGTTATCGTGTAATCCTCCCCCCTTGCGAGCTCCCTCACGTCATAGAGCCTCGGCCGCTGCCTGAAGAACCTGACGGCGACATAAGAGTCAGCCCCCGCCTTCCTCGCGTACTCAGTGAGCGCAAGTATCGCCGGCTTCAGGCTGAGGCGGTCCTTAGTCGTAGCCTTGCACTCGATTATTACCACCCGTCCGGCCTTGACAGCGACGACGTCCGGGAGGAACTTGTCAGCCTTCCCGCTCCCGGCCGCCCGGAACGCGACCCACCCCCTCTCAAGGAACTCCGCGACCACCGCCCGCTCGAAGTCGGAGCCCTTCCGGTACCGGCCGCCCATCTTTGTCATTTCAGGGAAAGCATCCTCTCAATCGGCTTCCGTGCCTTTGCCGCCACGTCAGGGGGGACCCGTATCCTATGCTGCATCTTCGCGAGGCTGTCCCTGAGGTTCTCGAGCGTCGTCCTCTTCATGTTCCTGCAGACGGCGGTCTGGCAGGCTGGGTGGAACTCCTTCCCCGGAGCCTCCTTCCTCATCCTGTGCAGTATGTCGACTTCCGTGCCGACGATGAACTCCAGGCAGGGGTCTGTTTTCACATACTCTATCATCTGCCTCGTGCTGCCTATGTGGTCGGCGGCGGCCTGGACATCCGGCGGGCACTCCGGGTGGGCCGTCACCTTCGCCTGCGGGTGCTGCCTCCTGGCGTACTCTATGTCGGTGAGCCTGATGTTGTGGTGGACGATGCAGTGCCCATTCTCGGGCACGGTTATCACCTTCTTCTTCGTCCTCTGTGAAACGTAGTGCGCGAGGTTCCTGTCCGGGGCGAAGAGTATGGTGTCCGCGTCCATGCTGTCCACCACCTTGACCGCGTTCGCGGACGTGCAGACGCAGTCAGCGTACACCTTTGCGGCCGCGTGAGTGTTCACGTACATGACGACATCGGCGTCGGGGTGATCGTCCCTCGCCCTCCTAATCTCCTCGGGTGGGAGCATGGCTGCCATCGGGCACATGGCCTCCCACGCGGGTACGAGGACCGTCCGGTCCGGATTCAGGATAGCGGCCGTCTCAGCCATGAAGTCGACCCCGCAGAAGACTATCACGTCGGCCTCGGCACCCTGCGCCTTCCTCGCGAGCTCCAGGCTGTCCCCGACGAAGTCCCCCAGGTCCTGGACTTCGGGCCGCTGGTAGTTGTGGGCGAGGATTACGGCGTTCTTGTCCCTCTTCAGCCTCTTGATGTCGTTTGCCAGTTCCTTCGCGTCCATGGCTGAGATAATATTGAATGTCGCTTTAAATCACCGGGAACTGTATTTATTTCTGCGGATTCCATCCACTATACTGTGAAGATAGTCGTCGGCGTCTGTGGGAGCGTGGCCGCGGTCAGGGTGCCGGAGCTCGTCCGGGAGCTCGTCAGGCAGGGCTTCGAGGTCGAGTGCGTCATGAGCGAGGCGGCCCGCAATATCATCCACCCGTATGTCCTGGAGTGGGCAAGCCAGAGGAAGGTGATAGTCAGACTCACCGGGATGGTGGAGCACGTCCGCCTACTCGGCGTCAAAGGCGAGGCGGCTGCATTGCTCGTGTGCCCCGCGACGTCGAACACCCTCAGCAAGATAGCCTCCGGGATAGACGACACCACGGTCACGACGATGGCGGCCACCGCCCTCGGCTCCGGCCGGAAGGTCATAATCGTCCCCGCCATGCACCAGAGCCTCTATGACAACAGGTTCGTGGCGGAGAACATCGCCAAGCTGAAAAAGGCGGGCATCGTGTTCGTCGGCCCCCGCATCGAGGACGGGAAGGCGAAGATAGCAGAGGAGAAGGACATAGTCGCGGCCGTCAAGGCGGCGGTGGCTTAGATGGCATTAACCGGTGAACAGGGCGGCGACATCGTCAGATACGCCCGGGCGGTCGTCGAAGGTCACTTCAGCGGCCGCAAACCGAAAGTGCCGGAGTCGCTCGCGGCGCTGTTCAGGGAGAGGCTCGGCGTCTTCGTTACGTTGAAGACGGAGGGCGGAGACCTCCGCGGCTGCATAGGCTACCCGGAACCCACCCACACGCTCGGCGAAGCCGTGGCAGGGTCCGCGAAGTCGGCGGCGCTCGAGGACCCGCGGTTCCCCCAGGTGGAAGCTCAGGAGATGGACCACCTGCTGGTCGAAGTGTCCGTGCTCACTAAGCCTGAGCCGGTTACCGTCCAAGACCCACGGGACTACCCGAAGAAGATAGTGGTCGGCCGCGACGGGCTCATAGCGGAACACGGCTGGTGCCGGGGCCTCCTCCTCCCCCAGGTCCCGGTGGAGTTGAAATGGGATGCAGTAGAGTTTCTCAGGCACACGTGCGACAAGGCAGGCCTTCCGATGACCGCGTACCTGAAGAAGGGCTTCAAGCTGTACTCGTTCACCGCACAGGTCTTCGGAGAGGAATCGCCGCGCGGAAGGGTCGCCGAGGAGAAGCTCAGCTGAAGGTCACGGTCGCCTTGTCCCCGTCCATGATGCCGTACCTGGCCCGCAAGTTGTCGCCGGACACGAGCTCGAGGTCACGGGTGTGGTGCGTCCTCTCCGGGGTGATGACATGGCAGTCTATGCTATGCCTCCTTAAGTGCAGCCTCACCGGCGTCAAGGCGACCCTGCCGAACGTCCGCTCCCCGAGGACGAAGCCTTCGATGACGACTGTCTTCTCCGTCGCCGCGACCGGCTTGTCGCCGACGAACCTGACGTTCAACGTCCCCGGATACGGCCTGTAGCCCACCGACTCCAGTATCCTGTCCGCATAGGTGCCGACGTAATAGGCCCCCTCCCCTATGCCGGAGGATATCACACCCTCAAAGGACTTCTTCAAGTCCGAGTCCAGGAAGACGCCGAGGCTGCCGTGGAGCCTCCTAAGCTCCGCCACCCCAGCGGCCGTCAGCTTCACGTTGAATCCGCGGCCGGCCTTCACCCGCTGGGCGAGGCCCCTCCCCTCCAACAAACCCATATACCTGGAGGCCGTCTGCTGAGACACCCCCAGGAGGCCGCCCAACTCGGCGGTGGTCAGGTTCGCGGTGTTCCCTGACTTCCCGAGGCGGACCGCCAGGACGACCAAAACAGGCTCCAAGGAGACCATTACCTGAAAATAAGTAAGCCTTGAATATAAGGCGATTAGGGCTCGTAAAACCAGATATCTCCGGTTAATTAAGCGGGCTGTTCAATAGGGTTTTTGATGAACCCGAAGTGTCCTGTGTGCAAGGCCGTCATGGACCTGGTGCCTTTGGGTCTGAGCCACAACAGCTGGAGTTGCCCGAAGTGCGGCAAGATATACGACAAGGTACGGCGGTACGTGCGCGGCTCGGAATAAGCCCCCTCGTCACACGGGCCGTCATGGGTTTCACTACGCCCTCTTTAGCGTCATCTTCTCGTTCCTTTCGTCGAACCTTATCGTGAATTTGTCGAAGAATCCCTTGCGGCCAAGAAGCATAACTCCGAAGTCATAGTCGTCCAGTATCACCTTCACGGGTATCTTGAACTCGTAGCTCTCATGGCCTTTGGAGAGGTGGACGTTGACCTCCGAGTCCTTAGACCTTACCCTCCCGCCTATGCCGAAAGAGTGCGTCTCCCTCGCCGAGAGGTCCAGGCCCAGTATCTCCGCGATGCTGACATGTATCGCTGAAACGTCGGCTCCTGAATCAAGAAGGCCAAGATACTCGATTGACTCCCTGCCCTTAAGCGTTAAGGGTACGATGGGGCAGCGGGTTTCAGTGCCATCCGGCCTCCTTATCGTCTTATACTTTAAGTTGATGCTCATCTCAGAAAATCATCGTCGTCTCTTCAGGGACTTTCGTGAGGAGTATCCTCCTGTTCTTGCACTTGCCCTTCGCTTCGGCGAAGACCTTCTTGGGCTCGGTTCCGTCGGAGACTATGCTGCTGTCGCATATGGCAATCCACCTGCCCGTGTAGCCTCCTAGGTCGGCGGCCATGAAGAACTCATAGTTGCCTTTCATACTCGTCACTTACCCGTTTGGGTTTCCTGGAATAAAAACGCAGGTAGTGTACTATATCTCTATTCCTAACTCCCTCGCAATCTCCTCGTACCTGTTCCGTATCGTCACTTCCGTGACTCCGGCGAGGCGGCCCGCTATCCCCTTCTGGGTCTGTTTGTCGTTGGTTATCTTGCCTGCTAGGTAGATGGCGGCGGCCGCGACCCCCGTGGGTCCGCGGCCTGACGTGACGCCCTTCTCCCTGGCCTTCTCGAGTATCTCTATGGCCTTCGCCTCCGTCTCGCCCGAGAGGCCGAGCTCCGAGGCGAACCTCGGAACGTAGTCCATCGGCGTCGCGACCGGCATCCTGAGGCCGAGCCTCCTGCACGCGAACCTGTAGCTTCGGCCGATGTCCTTCTTCTTGACGCCGCTTGCCTCCTCGAGCTCCTCCAGCGTCTTCGGCAGCTGGTGCTTCCTGGAGA
>JBFYKH010000035.1:0-19083 GCA_041306075.1 Candidatus Altarchaeota archaeon | reverse complement strand
GAGCCGGTGTCGTACAGGAGCCGGCCTATGAGCGTCGACTTCCCGTGGTCCACGTGCCCCACAATCACTATCCGCATGTCGTCCATCACATGTACCCCAGGCTCCTGAGCTTCTGCATCATATAAGCGGTCTCCTTGTCCTGCGCGCGGCCGCTCCTCTCGCCGGTCGTGGTGGTCTTGAGCTCCGCTATTATCTCGTCTATGGTCGATGCCGAGCTTTCCACCGGCTTGCAGCAGGGGACGCAGCCGATGCTCCGGTAGCGTTTCCCGTCCTTGGCGAAGTAGAGCCCGGTCACAGGGATGTTCTCGCGTTTAACGTACTCCCATATGTCAAGCTCCGTCCAGTGCAGGAGCGGGTGGACCCGGATGTGCTGCTCCTCCAGGCTCCGGCTCTTGTACTGGTCCCACAGCTCCGGCGGCTGGTCCTTGTAGTTCCACTTGAAGTCCTCGTTGCGGGGACTGAAGTAACGCTCTTTAGCGCGTATTCCGTGTTCGTCCCGGCGTATCCCCAAAAGGAGCGCCTTCAGCTTCAGCTTCGCTATGTAGTCCTTCAGCCCCTGCGTCTTCAGGGCGGTGCAGCATTCGAGGCGGCCTTTTTCGGGGCACATGCCTTCGGCCAGCGCCTTCTCGTTCCTTGCGACCTGCATCTTCAGCCCCCACTCCTTCGCCTTCTCGTCCCGGAACTTGTACATCTCTGGGAACTTGTAGGATGTGTCGATGTGTATGACGGGAAACGGTATCTTCCCGTAGAACGCCTTCCTGCACAGCCAGAGGAGCGTCGTCGAATCCTTGCCGACGGACCACAGGAGGCCGATGCTCTTGTACTGGCTGTATGCCTCCCGTATCACGTATATGCTCCTGCTCTCGAGTTCGTCCAGATGGTCCATCACAGGTACCCCAGCGCCTTAAGCTTCTCCTTCACCCGCTCCTTGTCGGCTTCGCCGTCGGCTTGCCTCCACTCCTTCCTTGTGGACACTATCTCCCGGAGGATGTAGGTGACGTAGTCTGAGAGGTTCGCGAAGCCCGTGTCCTTGATTTGCTCCCTGGCTTTCTCCGCGAGGTCGATGGGAATGCTTACAGTCGTATACTTGCCTTTAGCCGCCACGTTCTTAATTACATGTAATTACCGCCTTTAAATCAAACATAACCCATATATTCCCGATGAGAATCGCCTTCGTCTACGACGTCATATACCCCGAAGTCAAAGGCGGCGTCGAAAAACGCGTGTGGGAGCTCGCCAGGAGACTCGCCGCCAAAGGCCATGAAACCCACATATACGGGATGAAGTACTGGACGGGAGACGACACCATAGTGAGGGAGGGAGTCACCATGCACGGCGTATGCCCGGCGTTTAAGCTGTACAAGCCGGAGGGCAGACGGTCCATCAGGCAAGTCCTCTACTACACCCTGATGCTGCCCCTGAAGCTCTACGGGGAACGCTTCGACGCCGTGGACTGCCAGTCCTCACCGTATATGCCCGCGTACGTCTGCTGGCTGTACAGCCTCCTCAAGGGGGTGCCGTTCACCATAACATGGCACGAGGTATGGGCCGGCTACTGGAGGAAATACCTCGGGGCGCTCGGAGTATTCGGCTCCCTGTTGGAGAGAGGATGCATGCATCTCACAAGGCACCACATCGCCGTCTCGGAGAACACTAAAAGGAGGCTCGCGGAAAACAGGGTCGGCTGCGAGGCGGTCATCCCGAACGGCGTGGACACGGGATACATCGACGGCGTGAAGCCGTCAAACACGAAATCCGACATAATCTTCGTCGGCAGGCTCATCAAATCCAAGAACGTGGACATACTCATAGACGCGGCAGGCAAGCTTAAGGCAAGCCATCCGAACCTCAAAGTCCTAATCGTCGGCGACGGCCCGGAGAGGACGGCGCTCGAGGAGAAGGCCGGGACGCTCGGCTTAGGTGATAACGTAAGGTTCACAGGCTTCATGGAAAGTTACGAGGAAGTCATCGCGCTCATGAAGTCGTCCAGGATATTCGCCTTCCCCTCGACGAGGGAAGGCTTCGCCATAGCCGCGGTGGAGGCCGCCGCGTCAGGCCTGCCCATCGTGACCGTCATTCACGAGGACAATGCCGCGGCTGATCTGGTGTCCGACGGCGTGAACGGACTCTTGGCCAGGCCGGGCCCGACGGAACTGGCGGAAGCGTTGGACAGGCTGCTCGGAGACGAAACATATAGGAAGGCTTTGGGCGAGGCGGCCAGGGAGATGGCGTCCGGATACGACTGGGACCGCTCCGCCGAGAAACTGCTATCCGAACTGCACGCAGTCACAGGGAGATGACCGTGTTCTTCGTCGAACGATCCACTATAGAGAGAACCACCCCGATGAGTTACCCAAGTATATGTGACACAACCACCTAAACACCAGCCACAATCCGCACACAGAGGCCGGACAGCACATCATCTGAGATAACGGAACAAACGCTGGCGTTCCCAGAGACTCTAGCTCGACAAAACGCTGCCTCATCCGGGTGTTGTAGGTCGTCTATCAGCAGGCAGTCCCCGGCATCATCCGCAGCGTAGGTTATGCACCAGATTCTCTGTTCGCCGTCCTTTTCCAGGCAGGACGTGAGGTTGACCCTGGGTTTCGCGCGCTCCACCACCCTCCGCTCGCACTCCTCCCTGAGGGACTGCGAAGCCAGGGAATCGCACGATGAGAGGTCCCCAACCGCAATTGCCTCGCATAGGGTCTTGGCGTTGCCGTCCAGGCTCGCGCAGAATGATGTGTCGTTCATGAGCGCTGCGAGTTCAGTCGTGCAGGACGCCAAGTCCAAGCCGCCGGAGAGTCTTTCGCGGGACAGTTTCGCGCAGTATGCGGCTGTGGGGTTCTTCTTCAGTTCGCACAGCTGCGTGGACCTGACGTCTGGGGCGCCCGATGCGTCACGGAATCCTTCGCAGCCGCCAACCTGAGTTTTTTCTCCGGGCTGTGCGACCGTAGTGCATTTCCCTGGTGCGTCGACTGTGGACCCGTCCTGGCAGACGTATGTCGTCGTGACGCATCCTGCTAAGGCCGTGAGTAGCAGAGCCGTTGTCAGGTGTGCCCTGTGTTTCATTGCGTGTGCGGCAGGACGTCGACTATCAGCCGCGCCCTGTTTTTGACGGTTATCCTCACTGTATCACCCTTGTCCAGGCCCATGTAGTTGGCCAGTTCCCGGGCGAGGGGTATCGCCAGGCTGTTGCCCAGCTTCGTGACCTTCTTCTGCATCCTGTAGGCTTCGAAGCCGGGAATTGTCTTGAACACCTTCTCCTGGGCATCCGCCGCCTGGTCGGTCGTGAAAAGCTCCTCCCCGCAAGCAGGGCAAAAGTAGGCTTCGACATCGTTGACAGTTATATCCCCCCCGAAAAGCTCCAGTCTCGTCTTGATTTTCCTGAGTTTGCCGCCGCAAACGCATTTTGTTGTCATTTACGCTCCCTCGCCATCTTTAGGTATTCATGGGCGTCTGTCATGTTGCTTTCAAAGCACGTTATGACCGTTATGCCTGCCTTGGAGGGGGCATAGATTAGCGTGCAGTACCTTTGGCCTATCTTCACGACGCCGCGCATTTTGCGGCCCTCGAATTCTGGCTGTTCCGCGGTGTAGGCCATCTTCGCCTGGATGTCCCTGAGTGTGAAGTTGTCCTCGGTCGCCTGTTCGACTGCGTGTCTCGTAAACATGATTTTGACCCCGGAGTAGTCGGTTATCATAGTAACATAGTAATTACATTGTTATAAACTAATTGAACGCCACGCTTATCCTCCCCTCAAGGAATCCCTTGAACGCCAGGTATAGGAGCTCGCTCAAGAGCACCATGGTGACCGAGTATCTCAGGCCGCTGCCCAGACGACCGGACGCAGCCTGGCCGACCACAACGGACCCGAGGAAGGCTGCCAGCATGATGTTCACCAGCGTGTAACCGTGCAGGAAATCCGCGGACACGCCCTGGCCGCCGGGCCTAAGCCATCCTTGGGCGGCGACTTCGGACGGCAGCGCCGAGCCGACTTTGGCGTTAAGCTCGCCCATGACGGAGGCCGCAACGACCGATGTGCCGTAGAGCATCGGCGCCGCCGCGACGACCATGAGCACCGCCAGGGATTTCACGGAGCTGAGGCGCGACGACAGCGCCCGCCTTGCGCGTTCCCTGTCGTCGAGGACTGCCGCTATGTGGTGGAGGCTCTTTGACAGCCCCTTCCCGGCGCGTACGCCGTGACATATCAGGTCCACGGACATGTGCAGCTGCTCGCTTCTGATGCGCCCCTTCAGCCTCGCCAACGCCTCCTCGAGGGTCATGTTCTTTAATAGGTCGGTGCCTATGAGCTTCATCTCCCCCCCGAGTACGCCGAACTCGGGTTTCGCGCTCATTAGGAGGGCCTGGTCGGTCGATATCCCGGCATCCATGTTCGATGCCATTATCCTCAGCGTGTCCGGGAGGTCCTCGGACGCCTTCAATCCGCGGGATTCCGCAAGATAAGCCAGCCTGGCATAGAGTGTCGCGAAGGCGATGATGATAGTGGCGGCGGACAACAGGGCATAGTCGAGCGGCACCCACGGCTTAAGGAGTATCGCCGAGGCGAATCCGACGGCTACGGCAAATAGCGCCTGGGAGAGGAGATATGCCCGCCAGCCCGAGCCTACGCCGGCGTACGACACCACAGACTTCAGGTGCGACAGTATACCAGCCCCTCCGGGTGGGCTAGTCATTACGTCCCCGAGTATCGCCGGCTTCCCGAACCTCATAGCGTATACGAACGCGACCTGGACGGCGACCGACGACGCCAGAACCAGCCAGTATGCCTTCTCTCCTAAAGCCCCGGAGGCACCGATGGAGGAGAGTGTGTGGAGCAGCACGACCGAGAGCGCAGGCAACACTATCCCG
The DNA here is from genome assembly GCA_041306075.1 of Candidatus Altarchaeota archaeon. GTDB lineage: Archaea > Altiarchaeota > Altiarchaeia > IMC4 > SCGC-AAA252-I15 > JAHIYG01. The sequence goes on along the minus strand of JBFYKH010000035.1, from coordinate 14,211 downwards.
CCCATCACATAGAACGCCATCAGCCGCTCCACCATGCGGCCGTACCGTTCACCCTCCTCGTCCTGCCTGCGCCTGAGGTCCTCTATCAGGCTCCGCATGCTCGAGCGCATGTCCGCTCCGGTCTCGAGTGTGTTGACCAGCTGCCAGACGACGCGGCGGTATATGGCGCTAGGATTCCGTCGCGCCGACGCCTCAAGCGCCGCCTTCATCCCGTACTTGTGCGTTTCGCCGAGTATGCGCCTGAGCTCGAGCGAGAACTCCCCGTAGTCCCTCTCCGCCACGTCCGCGAACGCGTTCCCGAGGCCTATGCCGGACTCGAGTTCGATGCTGAACGCATGGAGGCCGAACACCAGGCTACGCTCTATCCGCACCGCCCTGGCTTTCATCAACTGCGCGGGCTTGTGTATCCGGAGCGCCAGAATGAACGCGAACGATGCGGCCGCAAGGAGGCACGATAGCTCTGGACTGGGCTTATCGGCCGCTATCAGCGCCAGGGCTGACGCTGCGAACGCTAGTATCCCCGCAGCGGACGCCATCATGATGGACTCGGACAGGTATGCGACCGAACCCTTGCCTATGCCGGCGTCGACGAGACTTCTCCCAAGACCTGGCAGGTGTCCGAGGAGCCATTGAGCCGGCATGTTAATGCTGTTTCTTATCATCCAGGAACACCTCCAACTGCGTGTTGAACAAAGCGGCATGCAACACCCTGCCGGGGTTGCTGTAGTACTCCTGCACTACTCGGCCTATCGCGGATATGTCGTCTGCCTTCTGGGCGACCAGCCATTCGATGACCATCCGCTTCTGGCTCAGGTCCTCGCGTATCTCGTCTTTCGTGTATCCTGCCTTGTCGCTGATCCTCTGGTAGTATGCTCGGGGCTCGTTGACCTGGTTTGTCGTGTCCGAGCAGAGGTCCATCCTGTACACCCGGTTTATGTCGACCGTCGAGCCCGCCAGGAGATATTCGCCGACCTCCTTGACCCTCCGGCGGGAGTGGAGCGGATTATCCTTCGAGCGGACGGACTCGAGTATCACGTTGAGGTGTATGTTCGCGAGGTCCGAGGGGTGGACGTCGGCATCCTGGAAACGCTTCACCGTCGTGGAACAGTCCCTCGTGTGTATAGTGCTCATCACAGGATGGCCCATAGCCGTCGCCTGCATCAAGGCCGCTATATCGGCCTGGGTCCTCACCTCGCCCATGATTATGGAGGAGGGATTCATCCTAAGGGCGTTGACCAGGAGCCGGCTCATCGTCACGTCCGCGGCCCCCTCCCCGCGCCTGACTGTCAAATGCGTCCAGTTGCCGAAGAACTCGGGCAGCTGCAGCTCCCGCGTGTCCTCGACCGAGACTATGTGGTCGTTCTTCGGGAGGAAGATGGCGAGCGCCGTCAGGAAGCTTGTCTTCCCCGAACCCGTCTCCCCGGACACTAGTAGGTTAAGCCTGTACTGGACCGCAAGCCATAGGAACGCCATCACCTCGGACGTCACCGCCCCGCGGCTGATCAACCTCACGAAATTCCACGGCCTCTTCGAGAACACCCTCACCTCGATGACGTACGCGCCCCCCGACGTCTCCGGCATGGACACGTTAACGCGGTCTCCGGTGTGGAGGACTGCATCCAGCAAAGGGTGCGTTGAGTCGACCTGCTGCCCCGTCTCCCTGGCTATTGCCTTTGCATACCTCGCGAGCTCGGCTTCGGAGAGTGCGAGGTTGGACTCGACCCACTCCTGGGGGCATGAGATGTGCTTCACGTATACACGCCGTCCGCTGTGGGCCTTGATTTCCTCGATGTTCTGGTCCCTCAGGAGGTATTCTATCCTCCCGAGCCGGAGGTGGTTGGAGAGGTCCGCGGCCAGTATTCGCCGGATGCCCTCATCTACGAAGGGCATCCGCTCGTCAACGAGCGCGGTGATGTTGACGCCGAGCCTGCGTTTCACGGCCTCGAAGTCGCGCAGACACTGCACTTCCCCGTCGACCGCCCCTCCGGCCGCATCATAGAGGCGTTCGAGCATAGCCTCCGTCGGGGCCTGGAATAAGGGGTGCTTAAGCACATACTTCGACGCTCCGTCTTCCTCCACCAGGTGGACGTCCAACGACACCCCGTCGCTGGCTACCGTGTATTTTTGGGTGACCTTATGCCCAACAGCCTCCGGAGGCGCCGCACAATGCCGTACGCCGCCCTTACGCAGTATGATGTCGCCGCCTTTATGCTTCAAGTTTAAAATGCCGCGCTCGTGAAGCGTCTCGGCGACGAACAGGAGCCTGTCCTCCGGGGCTCGGAGACACGCGGCCGCCTTCCTGATGCTCAGCGGCGAGAACGCCTCCACTAGGTCTACGAGGAGGTCAACTTTCGTGCTGACGTGAAGGCTGGTGGAGCCGGAGGTTACTGACTCGGAGTACCTGCGTTTCACGCATTCAAGGGCATATGATTCTTCTGTGACATATGAGTCGCAGGATATGAGCCGCCACCTCCCCGGCGCCGCCTTCCTTATGAGTTGTCTTCCCGAGAGGCTCTTGAGCGCCGCCTCAGCCTCGGCTGCGCTGATGCCGCATTGGAACGCCACTTCTTTCCTTGAGCCGCCGAACAACGCTATGTGCTCGAACACCCTGTTTTCGCAGCCGCTGAGCGGCAGGGTAATTCGTGCCACCGTCGCGCACGGGGGCAGTATCCCGCTTTCCCTGTCCTTCCGCAGGTAGTCCGTGGCGGACACGACACGGTCAGCCACGGTGACTAGCATGTACTCCTCCAAGCCGCGGACCGCTTCAGCGACGTCGGAAGAGTCCGACTTCATGAGGGAGGCGAGCTCATCCACCCCGACTTCGCCCTCGTCAGGGATGTAGGCCGTCAGCTGCCTGAGGTTCACAGGAGACTCACCCCTGAATTCTTTCTTGCCGAGCCCGCTGAGGACGACACGCTAGCCTCCAAGAGGGGAGGTTTACGCCGGACGCTTTCATTGAACACCAACGTCAGATTATAATGCGTAACAGGCCCCGTACTGCGCAGCCTAATCGTCCCTTCCGAAACCTCGGCTGAGAAGCCCCCCGCAGCGAACACCGTGCTGTTCAGATCACCTATGTTGGCTGACCGCTCACAGCGGCCGTCGACGCCGCGGAACGCGCCCGTGAAGAACAAACCGCCCCCGGACGAGTCGATGCTGCAGGATGAGACGTTGCCGTCAACCAGCCCGGACAGGATTACCTCCAAGACGCCTGCAGGAAACGACATAGTAGCTTCATCGCCGGTTCCCCTGGAAAAGTTCAGTCCGTAATCCGTCGTGAAAGCAGGATAATGCGCGGCATGGAATGACGTGCCAGGCAGGAACCGGCCGACCGCGGACGAATACTCCGAGATGCCCTGCGAGTAGCCGCCGTTATCCGCCGGCAGGAAGCCTGAGACTGACACGCTGTTGGCTGACTGTTCCACAGTAAGCCCTGCTTGTTCAGCGAATATCCTCCTGAGACCGGAAGCCACGTTGGCGTTTTCGCCTGAGGAACGCTCAAGCTCCATAAACCAGGGATACTCCGCCCCCCGCCCCACACCCTCGGTATAGGCTACAACGTATGCGAATATCAGGCTTCCGTAAGCGACGACTCCGACCGTGAACAAGAGGCCCCTCACCTTAAGCCCACCCCCACATCCACGACGTAAAGCCGCCCATTAGAGTACGACAATGCCCGGGAATACGCCCGGTCGCCGGACAATTCGCCGCCGAAACGGCGCGTCCCAAGCAGCCTGAACGAGCCGTTCTCGGGGAGATATCTGCTGACCGCCACGCTCGACACATAGTTCCTGGGGCAGGTCAAATTCAGCTCGGAAGCTATAGCGGCATCCGTCGACGACAATGCCCCGGAACGCTCAAGCGACAACCCGATATCGACTGCAGCCCTGACAAGCTCCGCGTGCCTTGAGCCATATCCGCCGGCACCATTGATGTGATGCACGCACGCTGCCGCGACCGCGAGTGCCATGCACAAGCCGAACGCCGCATCGTAGGTGAACAGGAAACCGCGCGTCATGGAAACACACCCCGGGACATGTTATCCCATACCGTGAACTCCATGACTGCAGACCCGTTCCCATAAGAGACCACCCTCCAGGCTGAAGAAGCGAACTCGCCCGACGGCCTCTCCCCAGCCCCATCTAACACCCTGCCGCCGTCCCGGAGGATGAGATGATAGCGGCTTGAACCAAGCAACATGGCCTCCCGCACGTCGTCGACATCGGCATCGCGGAAAGCCGACACCTTATCGGCCGACAACACGAGAGGGGAGGAGGCGAGGCCGTAGGACGTGACGTTGACTCCCCCCTCCTCCCACCAATAAGGCTCCCCGGGAGTCTCTGCAAGAGCCGCGGAGGCGGCCCAGGACTTGTGCTCAAGCTCGTCCATGACGCGACGCTCTGCCATCCTAGTCTTCGACATGCCCCATGCGTATGTCAGCGCACCCATCGACAGCATGAAGATGACAGCCGCCGACATGAGGTCCTGGCTGAAAAACTGCCCCCTACTCGACATAAACTATGCCACCCCTGTTCCGCGCCAGATGCGCCCCCCCGGAAATTTGCGTTGAATCCTCTGCCAAACTGGCTCGCGTAAGACAGTAGTCATCCCCTGAACTGACGACGCCACCCCGGACCAGGTAATCATGGCCGGCCTCAAACGCCAACTCGGCGCCGTCGCCCTTAAGGTAACACGCATCCAAAGAGTACGCCACCCTGCGGCACGACGCCTCGGCCTCAAGGAGAGAGGACATGTCCGCCAACTCCATGCTGACGTAAACGTTCGAGGCGACCGCCGCCACGTAAACTGCGGCCACGATACCCGCCGCCGAAACCGCCTCTAATCCGACCTGCCCACTCATCTTTCCACCGTCACAATATCCTGGGAAACGTAACACGGTTTATACTGGCTAGGGCAGCGGCTGGATGCCACGTAGACGAACTCCAGGAAGCCGATGCTCCCGTTCCAGTCCGGGCTCCCGACGATAAGGGATGGAGTACCCAGGTCTATGGCGGCACGCTGCCAGCCGGCATTAATCCATTCCGGGCCCGGATATTCGAAGTAGCTCGTGTCATTGTTGCCAATACGTATCTTGTTGCCTCCGCAGTAACCCCACATACAATCCTCGAGGCAGTCGGTATATCTGTTGGTCCGCCAGTAACAGTATCCGTCAAGCTGAGACGCCTTCCCGTACACGTAGAGCCGCCCATTCCTGAAGGGATAATAAGCCCCGGGCTCGCTGTAGTAGACGTCCCTGAAAGTGTACTCTGCAATAGGCGACTTGCCTGAATCAGGCGAGGGACAGCCGTGTATGCACGTGTAATCCGGCCCCTTCAAGGGATAACCCCCAGCCCAACCCCAGTGGCTGGCGTTAGCGTCCACATAATCGTCGAAGACGTTCACATCCAGCTTATGCACTATCACGGACCGTGGCACATAGCACCCGCTGCACGCCCCATCATCCTCGGATACAGAGGACACGCACGCTCCCCCCGAGGAACACATGTGCGCGGTCCTGCGTCCGTGACACGGGTAATCCTGGTCGTAGCAGACGCTGTCTGCCGGCGCGCACTCGACGCCGGCGCATGCTGATGAGCTCGCCTCCACCGGCCATGTGCTTCCGTCCCAGTCCGGGGCGCACAAGTCCAGCCCGACGCATTCGCCGCGGTAGAAGCCGCCCGAGCACGACTCCGGGTCGCCGCAGTCGACGCGGTCGTACGATGGCGTGCAGTCGCCATGGGCAGAGCTGTCATAGGCCGGCGACGGATTAGACGCGCTCCCGCCGCATGCACAACACTTCAAACCCTGGCATTTCAAACCGCTGGAGGTACATGGAGACCACGCGCACGAGGAGCCGTCGAGGACGCAAGTCTGGGTCCCCACGCAGCCTCCGACTCCGCACTGCCTCGACTCGCCCAAAGCGCACGGGAACCCCTCCGCCAAATCGCCGACTCCATCGCAGGCCGGGCAGGCGCCTCCGGCGTCGACGGAAGTCTCGCCGCAGTTCGTCGCATTATCCGAGCAGTGGTCGCATCCGGCGCAGTAGCGGACGTCAACGCAGCCTGCGCCACACCACAACCAAGAGGGCGAATCCTGAACGCAGTTGCACCCTTCCGAACATGAGCCATACTGGTCGTAAGCCAGGTATCTTAAACCGGCCAGGTCGCAGGTTAACTGCCCGCTGGAGGGATTAGGGCAGTTGGGATTGTCGCCGTCCGGGAATGTGAAGGGCGTCCTAGTATCGCACTCCTCGGAAACGTCCTTTACCGTGTCGCCGCAGACCACGCCTTCGACGACAACAGTCACCATGGATTCCGCATAGTCCCCATCACCCTCGACAACCACATAATGCGGGTATGACGCAGGCACTGTCAGAGGCGGGACCTTAACCTCCGCCCACACCGCCTTGACGGAGCCGCTCCCAAGCGGGAAGGCCGACTCGTTCAATGCGAACCATGCGCCCGACACGGACAGATTGACTCTGCTCAGGTTCCGGCCCCCGTTGTTCGACACCGTGAAAACCAGGGCCGACGCGTTGCCGGCAGGCACATTCAATTCCATGTAACTGGGCTGGAGTGAAAGCCCCCCGCCGACGACGACAAAGCCGCCCTTGTACTCGACCGGCAGCTTATGGACGCCCTCCCGCGAGGGTATATAGCCGGTCACAGGCGCTGACGTCACCTCCAAGACGTCGGACAGGCCGCCCGCAACCTGCAACCTAATGAGCAGCCTATTGTCCGCCGCCTGGGTGGCGACGACGCCGGAGGGGACGTTGACGGTTATTGTCTCCTTGCTGCCTGCTCCGGCGCCATAAACCCGGTCAACCGCGCCGCGGATGTCACCTGCTGAAGCGACCGCCATGCTCACCCGCTGCGCCGCATCCCACTCCGGATAGACGCCGGACATGACGGCCGACAACGCGCAAAGGAAGAAGCCGACGCAGAACACCAGCTCCACGGAAGACTGGCCTCTGCCGACCGCCCCTGGGATGAAAGCCGTGTCCACCGAAGAAGACCGACGGAAAACCCGGATTAAAAAACAAGGTAGTAAAAGGTAATGTTACAAGCTACGAACGCAGAGTAGGAAGTAACGAATCCCATAAACAACACACAATTAACTCTCGTCCCCTAGTATCCCATACTTCCGCTGAATATCCGACTTGACACCCTTCAGTATCGCCTTCCCCTGCGGAGACTTAAGCCTGAGAGCCTGGGAAAAAACCTTTTGAATGGACTGTAGGGCATTCGCCGCAGTCTTATGGCTCCGGACCCTTATGCCGCTCCTTATGTCGTTATGTTCGTCGCGTATCAGCAGGATGAACTCATTAGGCTGCTGGGTCTCGGCGATGGCGATATCCAACCCAGCCGGCACGTCACTATACCGCACATCCAGGTTCCCGCTAGAGCTCACCTGCGTCGCCAAATGGTCGACTGTATTCAGTATCTCGCTGTACGCGTCCTTCGGGTCCCCGTGGGCACTGAACCCGTGGTTGAACAAGGATTCGGTCGAAAGTGTAGTCAGAAGATTCACGGAACTCTTCTTGTCAACCAGTTTCTGCTGCAAAGCCTCGACGAAACGGCTCGCACCAGCGGCATGAGCCAACTCCGGGGAATAAGCAGTCCACGGGAAATCCACGGTGGCCCAGAACACCAGCGACTTGGACGCCGCATCGGCCAACGCCACATACAACTCCTTCCCCTCAAGATAGTTCACGTCAGGATGCTCCCTTGAGTAAGTCACCTCGCGGAAGAACTGGTCGACCTGGCCGGACGTCTTATCCAGCTCCTCCCGCTCGCCCTCAAGCCGAACCCGCGCACCATCCATGACATTGGATATTCCCTCATGGTCCAACGCGTACTCGCCCTGCGCAACACGCCGGACAACGCCCTTCTCCTGCAGAACCCGCAGGATATTGAAGAGATTCGGCTTGATGATAAGCTTCCCATGCTCCGTGCGATACTCCCGCTGAACAACCTTGGGCGAAGAGACAACGCCACGGTTCCTGACCCGGTATATCACCTTCACGACGTCAAACTGCTGCTGGGTCAGACCCAGCCACCGACGCATAAGGCCCTCATCCACGCCAGACACAATAGAATAAAACGGATAGCCACATATAAAAATAGAGTATAACAGGAAGTAATACAAAATAATATAGCATGTTTAGTAAGACAAACTAGGAGATAGACTCCTTAGAGTTAACGGTCATTAGTCCTCATAAAAAAGAGCACTAACAGGGGGGATAATAGGAGTACTACGCCCATTAGAGTAAACGCAAACCCTATATCCCCGTAGTAACTCCCTATTAAACCGCCCATAATAGGACCGATGACATACCCTAAATCCTCCGATACGTCCCACACACCGACTATGCCCCCCTTTTGTTTTTTCTCTGCTAGGTCGGTTAGTAGGCCATCTATGGAAGGTCTGACCAGGGCTAGTCCGGTCGTTGCCATGAAAGCAGTTATTAGTAGGTGTAGAGGTTCTCGTACGAGTCCAAACAGTATCATGAAGATGCCGGCCAGCGTCAGTCCAACAACCATTATTCTGGCCTTGCCATAGCGGTCGGCGAGTATTCCGGCCGGAATATCAAAGAGTATGAATGGTAAAACGAACATGGCGAGTATTAAGCCCACCATAGCGGAGTCAAGGCCAAGTGTTGTATATAACGGCTCCATGGTCCAGATTAATCCGTCGGTGACAACAAGGATAAATGTCAAAATTAGGATGACTCCGCCGCCGCTACTCAACTGCTTGAATTCCAGGAGTTCCCGGAAAACCAGCCTGTCTTTTCTGATGAGGTCTCTCACGCTAGAAGCCAATCCTTCTTGGGGGGCAGTATCTTTCAACAGCAGGGCAAGAACAAGGGCCAGGAGACACATGAGCGTATAAAAAACCCCAACACTCAGTAGACCGGGAGCTAAGTTATCTGCTATTAGCGCACCGCCGACAATAGGCCCGACAGTAAAACCGATGGATGCCAAAGCCTCGAAGAAACCAAAGTACTTAGAAGTCTCCCCGGCAGGAGAGATGTCCATGATGAAAGCCCTAATCGAGATATAGACTAGCTGATTAGCCACCCCGAAAAAGACCAGGTACAGCAGCAATTCCGGCACTGATGAGACTAGATGAAGAACTAAGCCAAGGAGACCCATCATAACCACGCCGACAGCCAGTAATTTCCGTCTGCCAAGATGGTCCGAAAGCCCCCCCAGGGGGACATCAAAAAACAAGGATACAAAATTAGGCACTGCGATGAGGAGACCGACCAACAACAGGTCGTTGACAAGAGTCTCGGCCAATATGGGTAATGCGAACCAGACAGCCCCGTTACCGGCGACATAAAACAAGCCGACAAGGCTGATGGACAGGATAGACCGATGCTTTAATCCGACACCTCCCAAAATGCTGAAGACTCGATGCACCAGTTAGTAATAATTAGGAGGGAATATTAACAAGCCCATTGTGGTCTCTGAGTTAATTTGAACCTAGGAGGAGGGTTTATGGATTGCGACAAAACCGCATGATATGAGGAAGATAACGCCCATAAACATGAAGGGCATATTGATTGCGGAATAGTAATTCGCGATGAGGCCGCCGATTATCGGCCCCAGCATAAAGCCAAACCCCTCTGCCGAGTTCCATACGCCCACGATACAACCCCGCTCCCCCTTAGGCGACGCATCGGATATCAACCCGCTAATCGAAGGCCAAGAAAAGGCAAGGCCTGCGGTTGAGAGAAAAGCGGAGACTATGAGTATCAGGGGGTTGTTTGTCGATGCAAAGATTATGAGGGATACGCCCGCTAGGAAGAGCCCGGGTATCAATGTCCTGAATTTCCCAAACCGGTCCGCGAGGTAGCCTGCGAGCGCCTCGAACAGCAGATACGGGCCGATGAACATGGCCAATATAACTCCAACGATGGATGACTCCAACCCCATAGTGCTATAAAGCGGCTCGAAAGTCCACAGAAGCCGGTCAAAAAAGGTGAAAAGGAAGGTCAGGACTAATACGACCCCGCCAACCCTTTTGATTTTCAGGTACTCACGTATGCCCTTAGCATAGTACTTCTTTAGTGAGAGTATCGAAAAAGCATCAGTCATGCGCCCCGCGGCCTTAACTGTATCCTTGAGTAAAACCGTCAAGGAAGCGGCAACGACGCATGAAGCAATAAAAAAATACGAGATATACGAGACCCCATCGAAGAACCCCCAAGACAAAACAAAGCCCCCCATTATCGCCCCTAACGTCCATCCCAGACTTGCAGCGGTATTGAAGAGGCCGAAATACCTGGCCGTCTTTTCTGGCGGGGCGATGTCCATTATGAAAGCCCGTGACGCAGTATTTACCACAGCATTGCCAAACCCCATGAGGAGCATTGCAAGGAGGAACGGGATTAGACTGCTAGAGTATGGTAGAATAATGCTGAAGAGAATCATCGCGAATAAACCCATCAGGAGTACGTTCTTTCTTCCGATGCTATCGGATATGACGCCAACAGGAATCGATGAGAGCATAGATATAAAGGCTGGGAAAGACATCAACGCACCAACCAACATGAAATCGTGGACAAGTATCTCAGCTACAAGAGGGACGGTGAAGAGTATAGCCCCACCTCCAAAAGTGAAGAAGAAGATGATTATGCAGATGACTGCCAACGGCCGGTTTTTCAGTGTAATCGCGAGAAGTCCCATATAAAAACAGTTACTCCGATGGGTAATATACTACATGACGGTAATGAATTGCGACGTCTTAGTTGTCGGTGCCGGCCCGGCGGGGGCAAGCGCGGCAAGAGCATGCGCTACGGCGGGGTTAGAAACCATTATCATCGACAAACGCTCTGAGGTCGGTTATCCAGTCCACTGCGCCGAGGGCATGGGATCCTACCTGTTTCCGCTTTTGCCGTTTAAGATACCCCGGGAACAACTGATTTGGAAAACTGAGGGCATTGAATTCTGGGCGGAGGACGTTACTATTCGCCGGCGTGGAGTTATGTGGTCAGGTTACACGGTTAACCGGAGAGTATTCGACAAGTGGCTTGTCAGGCTCGCCGTGCATGCCGGGGCTAAGTTGATGCTGGGTGCGGAACTAACAGGTTTAGAGTGTAAACACAAGCATGTCGTGGAGAAGGCGACCATTAAGACGAAGACGGGCCTGATTGAGGTGAGGCCGAAGATAGTCATAGGCGCTGATGGTTTCGAGTCTGCTACACTTAAGCTCCTGGGGGAGTATCGACCACGAAAAGACGCGATTGCGGAGATATATTCGTTTGAGTTGAAGAATATGGACCTTGCCGCGCCCATGTACGAGCAGATCTATGTCGGCGACTTCACAACGACAGGGTACGCTTATGTTTTTCCAATCTCAAGAACAAAGGCTAATGTGGGCGTAGGCTGTGTAGACCCGAAAAAGCCCATGGAAGAGTACTATGAGGAGTTTCTTGGGATACCCGAGGTAAAACACCAGGTGAGACATGCTATTCCAACAGAGGATAAGGGCGGTAAAGTCAACGTGTTGCCACTCACTAAACAGTGGGATTATGGGAACGTCCTGGTGGCAGGCGACGCCGCAGACCAGAACCTCAAACCATTCGCGGAGGGAATATTACCAGCGATAATATGCGGCGACCTCGCAGGAAAAGCAGCTGCCAAACACATCCGAAAAAACAGGCCCCTACAGGAGTATACCCATGACGTTAAGAGAACCATCGGACCCCTTCTCGAGCAGTCAGACGAGGCGGGAAAACTCATTTACCAGTTATACGACATGAAACAGCCTAAGGAGTACCTACTGCTCATGAACCTGATAGCAAATCTGAACACACCACAAAAGATACGTGAACAACTCGAAAAACAGGACTACGCCCAGATACGAGACCAAACGCTCAAATGGCAGGAACACCAAAAACAGATACCAACACAGATAATGGAGTACGTGTGGTACCAGTATATGAGGGCAAGTAGGAGATTAAGAGGGTTCGATCAATAGAAGACATGAACTGTGACGTATTAGTAGTTGGCGCAGGCCCGGCAGGCTCGATGGCGGCGAAAACCGCCGCAGAGCATGGCATGGACGTGATCTTGATAGAAAGGAATGGAGAGATAGGCGTCCCCGTCAGATGTGCAGAGGGCGTGAACAATTTCATCACCCAGAACACTGGGGTTCTGATGGAACCCTCTTTTGTCAAGAAGAGGATAGAGGGCACAAAAATCTATTTCTATGGAGAGACATACAACCTCGACACGAAAAAATGGGGGGGATACACACTTGATAGAAAGGTCTTTGACAAGCATCTTGCCAGCCTGGCAGAAAAGGCAGGGGCTAATGTTTTCACAAATACCACCGCATTAAAGGTTGAAAAGAGGGGGGGACAGAGGGAGATGCTTGTAAGAGGCATCGATGGGGAGCATAAGATTAAAGCCAAGGTGATTATCGGTGCGGACGGGTTCGAGTGCAACGTAGGCAGAATGTGCGGGATAGGCAGGCCATGGAGGTTGGATGAATTCGTTAAAGGCTATGAACTTGTCCTCTCCGGGGTCTCACTTGCCGACGACGACATCTGGCATATATGCTTTGGAAAGGAATTCCCAAACGGATATGCATGGATTTTTCCCAAGGGCAATAAAATCGCGAATGTAGGTGTCGCGTTAGACCCCCAGGGGGATGCATTAAACGCCCTTAAATTCTTTATGGAGGAGTATCCGGGGATTACTGACATGCTAGGAGGGGATTATGATATTGTAGAGGTTCGTGGAGGGGGTATACCGATATGTGGACCAAAACCCATCGAGAAAACTGTAGCTGACGGGCTGATATTGGTTGGAGATGCGGCAGGAATCGTCGAGCCGATAACTGGGGAGGGGATATGCCCTGGGATGCTAAGTGGAATCGCTGCCGGAGAAACCGCCTCAGAATGCATTAGGACAGGTACGTGGGGTATGAAGAGCTTAAGGGTTTATGCAGACAGATGGAGGGATAAGAGGTACGCAGGCAACTTTAGGCTGGGGGAGGATATCGACCTATTCACAAGGGTTAGGCGCCAGTTTTATAACACTTTCTCAAACAAGGGAGGGGGGGGAGTCGCAAGGAAGAGGGCAGTTGATGCTCTCTTAGGAGACGACACGACAACTACGGAGTTGAGGATGTCGTCTCTGAACCCCAAAAACCTGCTGAATTGAACATCTCATTTCCGTAGAACAGACCTTTGTCAGGGGAATATGATCCCTCGCCGCCAACGTTGAATAGTAAGAATGGTTTACTGCCCATCACTTTTAATATGCTGTCCAAGGTAGTAAAACTCTTAGAACCCAGCGTCTCAAGCCGGGTCGCGCAGGAGGAGATGATGCAGAGGGCTAAATCCTTTCCGGCGTAAGCATTTAGATTATTCTCAACGGATTGGAGGATCTCTCTCCCGCTTGTGGAGAGTATGTACATCTCTTTATTCTTCACCATGTATGTGCCTATCAATGACTCGTCTATAAATATGCCTAGCACTTCTGGGACGAGGTGACCTGATTCTTCGAATGCTATCGGGTAATAGAAAATCTTCGAGTAGACCCGTTCGGTCAGATAGTCTCTTGGCCAGTTTAATAGTCTCAATAACTCCTGAGCAGCGGGTTTGCCGTTTATCTCGTGTATTGTACGTCCATCTTTTCCTAGCTTTGTCACCTCAAACTTCACCAGCTTCTTGGTTGCCCAATAGGTCGCATTTGCCTTACAGTTGAGGTCGGACTTCCAGCCGAGCGAAACGACAGAATTGGTAAAGGTCTTATTCCCATAGAATTGGTAGTTCCTCAATATCTTCAGGTCATCTAGTGAAGAGCCGCTTAGCATTGTGTATTTCTTCAGTTCTTTTGATAGCCCGTCCTGTACTTCTTCTTCTCTGCCCACCCCCCTCTGGAAAAGAGCCAGGAATTTGACGAAGATATCTATGAGAAGGGGTTTGTAGTAACCTGGATATATCCTCTTGGGTTGCATGAAAGGAAATTGCGGGACAACTCCTGCAGAGATGATGTTAAGCAAGAAGGGATTCTTAAATTGTGATTTGCATAGCCCCCGGTAGATTTGATTGGCGCACTCTTTTGCAGCCAGGTGGGGTGCCTTTTTTGTGTTCTTGCCAATTCCCGTGGCTACGTCCATGTTCGGGTAGTTTACGGCTAGTGCTGTGGCTCCTCGGGTGTAGCATCCTTGTGGGTTGATGAAGCCGGCTAC
>JBFYKH010000034.1:0-4019 GCA_041306075.1 Candidatus Altarchaeota archaeon | reverse complement strand
AGTCCCATATCCTCATCTCATCGAGGCTGCAAGCCCCCTGATTTTTTCCATGTCCGTCTCCCTCTCGTAGAGCGGCCTCTTGTCCTGCGAGTACGCGGCCAACGTGTCCTCGAACGTGGGCCTGCCCTTATTAACGTAGAATATGCCGAGCGGGAGCTTCCCGGCCTCGGTGGCCCTCCTGAATGCCTCCATCCTGTCCTCGGGGTCGTGTTCTCCGCCGAGGTAGTACGTGTTCTCCTTGAACCACTGGTAAGTGTTCGTCTTGTTGAACGTCACGCACGGCTGGAGGATGTCCACGAGGGAGTATCCCCTGTGCTGGATTGCGGCCTTGATGATGTCCTTGGTCTTTCCGGCGTCGGCAGAGTAGGCCCTCGCGACGAACGACGCGTTCAGGGCGATGGCCACGGCCAGCGGGTTGAACGGTTCGGCCGTGACGCCCGCCACCTGGACCGGCGTCTTCATGCCCACCCGGCTGGTCGGGGAAGCCTGGCCTTTCGTGAGCCCGTAGACCATGTTGTTGTGGACTATGTTCGTCAGGTCCGGGTTCCGCCTTATCGCGTGGATGAAGTGGTTCCCGCCCTCCCCGTACATGTCGCCGTCGCCGCTCTCGCATATGACTGTCAGCCGTGGGTTCGCGGCCTTTATCGCGGTGGCCGGTGGCAGAGCCCTCCCGTGGAGGCCGTTGAAGAAGTTGCACCTCAGGTAGTGCGGCGTCTTCGCGGCCTGCCCTATCCCGGACACGACCGCTATGTCCTTCGGCGCCAGGCCGAGTTCGGCTAGCGCCTGCTTCACCGCCCCCAGTATCCCGAAGTTACCGCATCCCGGGCACCATGCGATGTCCGCCCCCGCGACGGCGTAATCCTCCGGCTCGGTCATTTCACGTCGACCTCCTTCCCGGCGGGCTTCGTCTTGAGTATGCTCTCCTTCGGCAGCGCCGGCTGCCTGACTATCATCTCCTCCTCGCGCTTCCTGAGCTCATCAAGCGATGCCACGGTGAACGTCTTGCCGTCGCCCATCCCCCTGATGCGGCCGACGTCGACGAGCATGCTGTCCCCGCTCTTGCCGAAGCTTATCTCATGCCTGCCGAGGCCGCTGAAGACGCCCTCTGCCTTCTCCCGCTCCCTCCTCTCCACGGCCTTTATGAGTGGCGAGTCCTCCTTCACCGGCTTGTCCCGGTCCGAGTACACGCTCATGAATCCTATCCTCTCCTCCGGGATGTCCCTGGCCCTGGCGACCTCCCCCCTTATCTTCTCCGCCTCCTCCTCAATCCTGCCCGCGAACTCCTTCACGAACCTCTTCCTCGCATCCCTTGCGAGCCTCTGCCCGTCCTCGACTGGCGGTTTGGCGGCGGGTATCATCCCAGCTCCCTCCCGATTGCGGCCTCCAGCTCCTCCACCGAGAACGGCAGCCCGTCGAACTTCAACACCGTCCTATCCGCCGAGAAGCCGGTCCTCGCCCTCAGGTGCCTGGCGAACTGGCCGGTGGCGTTGTTCTCGACGATGACGGTGCGCTCGGCCTTCTTCAGGTATCCGGCGGCTCCCTCGTGGAGGGGGTGGACCTGGCTGAAGTGGAGCATCGCAGTGTCCTTCCGCCCGAGACGTTCTAGCGCCTCCCTGACGGGGTGGTAGTTCGAGCCCCAGGCCACGACTAAGTTGGCGTAGTCCCCTGGGCCTTCGAGCGTCGGGGGCACCGCCTCAGAAGCCAGGCCCTCCATCTTCCTCAGCCTCTTCTCGACCATCCGCTTCCTGATGCCCAGGTCCTCGGTTATGTGGCCTTCCTCGTCGTGCTCGTCGCTGTCCACCATGACGAGCCCGTCCCCGTATCCGGGCACCCCCCTCGGCGAGACCCCGGAGGGTGAGGTCTCATACCGCCTGTACCCCTCATCGGTCTTCACGATGTGCCGTGTCGCCCCCTTCTCAGGAATCGCAAGCGACGGCACATTATAGTACGTGTCCATCAGGTACTGGTCGGTGAGTATGAACGCCGGGACCTGGTGCCTGTCGGCGGTGTCGAAGGCGCGGACGGTCAGCTCGTACGCCTGCTCTACCGTGCCCGGCGCATATATCGCCCTCGGGAACTCCCCGTGACCGGAGTAGAGGGCGAACTCCAGGTCCCCCTGCTCGGTCCTAGTCGGCAGGCCGGTCGCGGGCCCCGGCCTCTGGCCGAGGTGTATGACGAGCGGCGTCTCGAGCATCCCGGAGAGGCTCACACCCTCCACCATCAGGGCGTAGCCTCCGCCGGACGTCGTGACCATCGCCCTCGCCCCAGCGTACCATGCGCCCAACGCCATGTTCACGGCGCTTATCTCGTCCTCGGCCTGCTCAGCCACGACCCCGAACTCCCTGGCGTGCCTGGCGAGGAAGGTCAGGACCCCGGTGCCCGGCGTCATCGGGTAGCTGGAGATGAAGTCGCATCCGCCGGCGAGCGCCCCGAGGCCGACCGCGTCCGCCCCGCTCATGAGCATGTCGCCGCCCCTCGCCTTGTCTGGGGCGGCCGTGACCTTCAGTTTCGATGCAGCTCTGGCTCCGTGCCCGTAGCCTCTCATCAGCGCCTTGACGTTGTTTTCCGCGATTTCCGGGCTCTTCCCGGAGAAATGCCTCCTGATGTGCGCTTCGGCGTCGTCGGGGGGCACTTTGAATATCCTGGCCAGGAGTCCGACGGCTACCGTGTTGGCGTAGATGGCTCCCCCGGACTCCTCGGCCATCCTCCTGAGCGGCGCATCGAATGCGGGCCTGCCCGGCTTCACGGACTCGACATCGCACACCAGGAGCGTGGAGTCCGTTATCCTGTCGCCAAGGTGCGCTATCGCGCCGTTGTCGAGGACGACCGCTATGTCCGCCCTCTCCACGTACGCATTCGGCCCCTTCGATGACACGCGTATCTCGGTGGAGTTGCTTCCCCCCCTAATCCTCGACATGTACTCCTTCGTGGAGTACACCAAGTATCCGGCGCGCTTGAGCATGCCGGCCAGTAGAACCTCCACTGTCTGTATGCCCTGCCCCGCCTCGCCGCACAGGATAACCGACACGTCGTCCATCGGATGCCAGCTCACATGGTTATGGTCTTGAAGTCGTGGAACTCTCCGGTGTCTGTGACGAACTCCACCTCGTTCTCGAGTATGTTCTTGTGCCGCTTCTCCTCCTCGACTAGCTTTGAGAACAGCTCCCTAATCTCCCGGGAAGGCGCGGTCTTCGACAGGTTCTCGTACAAGACGATGCTCTTCTCCTCGGCGGCTATGCCGATGTTCAGGGCGTCCAGGGCGTCGGATTTGCCGCTGAGCCTCCCCCCCGGCACGTCGTCCTTGAAAACGCCGCTCATGAGGCCCTTCTCCTCCACGTAATCCCTGAATCCCTTCGCGTCGTATTCCCTGAACACGGCGGCGATTTTGTCGTAGTGGACCTTCTCCTCATTGGCAAGGTGTTCGAACATCCCCCTGCCCTCCTTGTCCGTGGTGCCGTCGGCGCATCTCAGGTAGAACTCCCTGCCCTCGGTCTCCAGGTCGAGGCCGCGGCACAGGGCGTCCGAGAGCCCCGGGGACTTGATACTGCCGGCTTCGGGCTTCGGCTTCTCCCGCACCCCGACGGCCGCCTTCGCAGCCTTCCCTCTCGCATAACCCCTTATTACTGTCTCGTCGGTCCTGCAGACCATGCATACTCCGTCGTCCTGGTCGCTTTCGCCGCCGCACTTCCTGCACTTCCAGTCGCTCTTCCTCATAGAACCACCTACTATCCGAGTGTTTATGCTATTGTCTATGCCGCATATATACTCTCCGGTAACTTTTCGGGTAGCCGCGCATTTTTATCCGGCCCATGCGTTTTCTTGAACATGCCAAGGCACCGTACGGCGGCATATGCGCTCTTGCTCCTCGTCGCTCCAATGCTCTCCTTAGCCGAGGTTGTCTGCCCGTGGGGCGTCGTCAACGACTCCGCCCCAGGCCTCTGCGGGGCGTACGCCGACTATGGCGGCGACGGATTATGCGACTACTCCCAGGAGCCGGCGGAGCCTGCGACCACGGCTAC
>JBFYKH010000033.1:0-36322 GCA_041306075.1 Candidatus Altarchaeota archaeon | reverse complement strand
AACCGGGCAGGCAGTGTTGGCAGCCGGCCGAACCAGAGCCGAGCCACGCCAATTAACCAACCCGAAAAAAAACGGTAGATATTATAACAACACCAGGGTATAAAAAGGGGGGGATTATGTCGACCCGCCGCCCGATGGAGGGGAGTCCCCGGCATGAGCCGTCCTTCCTCAAACAGGCGACAACGTCACGCCCAAGGAGGACGTCCTGCCGCTGATGACCGTCAGGTTGCGCGATAGCGTGCGGTAGCCGCTCTTTGAGAAGGTCAGGTCATGGACGCCGGGGGCGATTCCCGTTATGCTAAGCGGGGTCACGCCCTTGAGTGAGCCGTCGACCGCCACATTCGCCCCGACCGGGGTAGACCTCGCATAGATGGAGCCGAAGTATGAGGTTAGGGTTGGGACGAATGGGGTTACCTTTCCGCTGTAAACCGTCGCTACGCCACCGTAGTCGAGGTACCCGGCCAGCGTGAAGGAAAGGTTGTACTTCCCCGGCGGGAGGTATGAGGTTTGGACGGGAGTCACACCCAGAGGCACGCCGTTGACAGAGACCTGGGCGCCCGTAGGCTTCGACGACGCCGAAATCTTCCCGTAATAGTAGATGAGCGCCGGGGCCAGGAGCGTGGTCCTCCCGCTGTAGACCTTTGCGGCGGCCGAGTAGTTCAGATAGTCCTGCAACGTCAGAGTCACGTTATAACTGCCGGGCGCCAGGTTAACAAAGGCCCGAGTAGTGACGCCGCTGGGCTTGCCGTCCAAGTATACAACCGCGCCCGACGGCTTCGAAGATAACGTCAGATTCCCGAAGTAATAGACTAGAGTCGGATTCAACGCCGTAGTGCGGCCGCTGTATACTATGGCGGCTGCGGAGTAGTTCAGATGGTCCGGCAATGTCAGGGTGACATTGTACTTGCCAGGAGTCAAGTCGAGCAGTGTCTTCGGAGTAACGCCCATGGACTCGCCGTTCACGTAAACAGCGGCCCCAGACGGCCTGGACGATACAGACAGGTTGCCATAATAGTAAACCAGGGTAGGCTTCAAAACCGTGGTGCGGCCGCTAATGACTGAAACGACCCTGTAGTATGGCAGGTGAGTGGCCAGCGTCACATTGACCGTGTGAATTCCGGGCTCGATGCCCGCCAACACGAGAGGGGTCGCTCCCCGCGATACGCCATCGACTGCGACGTCTGCGCCCGATGGCACCGACGCTATGTTTAGGGTTCCGAAGTAGTATGTCAGGGACGGTTTCAGGACGGTCGTCCTTCCGCTGTACACGTTGGCGTAGGTTTTGTAGGGCACATAGTCCTCAAGGTCGAACGACACGTTGTATTTCCCGGGGCTGAGCCCGGACAGGTAGATCGGCGTGACGCCAGCAGGCTCCCCGTTCAGGGTGACTGATGCCCCGGGGGGTATCGAGTCGGCTGATATGTTGCCGTAGTATGCTATAAGCACCGCGTTTACGGCCGTCACCTTGCCGCTGGCAACAACCGTGGGGACGTTGTAGTCGACATAACCGGACAATGACAGTGTCACATTGTATTTTCCCGGCGTCATGTTGCTCAACAGCACGGGAGTCTTCCCAGCCGGGAGGCCGTTGACGCGCAATTCCGCGCCGGCCGGATTCGAGGACACCGACAGGTTCCCGAAGTAATATGTCAATGTCGGATTGAGAGACGTCGTCACGCCGGCGGAGACTGACGCGGTCGCAGAATAGGGCAGGTAATCCACCATCCTGACGGACACGTTGTATTTTCCTGGCGTTAGGCCGGTTACGACCACGGGAGTCGCGCCCTGAGGCAGGCCATTCACCTGCACTTCCGCACCAGCAGGGGTCGACTTCACGGACAATACCCCGTAGATCGACACGAGCGTCGGGTTGAGGACCGTCGTCCTGCCGACATAGACCAGAGGCTTCGCTACATAGGGTTTATAGTCCGTCTTCGTGAACGTGACGTTGTGGTAGCCAGGATTGACGTCCACTATTGTGAGGGGGGTCTCCCCCCTTACAGTCCCGTCCAGGGTTATTACAGCCCCGGAAGGAGTCGATAGCAGGTTTAATGCGCCATAGATGGGAGTCAATGTCACGGCAGCCTGCGTCGTCCTGTCGGAATACACGGTGACCGTCTTGTTCAGCGTAATGTATCCGCTCTTGCGGAAGGTCAAGAGATGACCGCCAGGCCGGACATTGCCGATTGTGAGGGGCGTGCACCCCCCGGAGTAGTTGCCGTCCAAGTCCACGTTCGCGCACGTAGGATTCGATGAGACGGCAATAGCGCCCCCGAGTGGTTCCAATGCCGCGAAAACAGAGGCTGCCCTTCCCGGCTCCACAACGCCGGTCTGGTTAACGGATGAGTAGCCCGGCTTGGAGAAGGAAACCACGTAGACCCCCGGCTGAAGGCCCGACACTATGAGCGGGGTCGAACCTTTCGGCACGCCGTTGACCGCCGCGGAGGCCGACAGCGGATTCGAGGTTATGCTGAGGTTGCCTGTGGCGGCCGACAAGGTCACGTTCACGAGGGCCGCCTCTGCGGCAACGACGTTCACTGTACCCGCGTACGGGATGTAGCCTGACAGGTTAAGCGACAGGGAATGGCTTCCTGCCGGGACGCCGTCAACGGCCAATGGCGTCCTGCCCTTGTATACTCCGTCAAGGAATGCATCCGCCCCGGGAGGCCGGGAGTCTATGGTAAGCCTCCCCGCCGCTGGAACGCATAGCCCTGCCTGACAGTACATGGTACGGCCGCTATTGCAGTACCTGCCCGCGCAAACCTGGTCCTGGCAGTCGGCGTATCCGTTGCCGTCTTCGTCGCCAGGAGTATCGCAGGATTCGGCAGGCTGGGCCTGAAGCTCGTAGAGGTATATCGTCTTCCCGATAGCCCACACTATCCTGTCGGAGGATATCATTGGCAGCGGCGATTCGACGCCGACGAACGGTAACCGCAGGGTGCTATAATCGGACAGGTCCGTGAGGAGGACCTGGGGGCCGGAGTATACGCGTGTGTCTAGGTTGCCTGACCACGCCAGCCTATCCCCTGAAACCGAGAAGCGGAACGGGAGCCAATCCCCGGCCGCTACCATCCTCGTCGCCCCTGAGGCCGGGTCGTACGAGTATATGCCTCTTGCCGTAGGGCCTCCCACTCCGCCGCCGAATATCACATAGTATACCCTGCCGCCCCCGATGATTGGAGGGGAGGAGTTGGGGTTGTCGGTCACATTCTTGAGCGTGGATGCGGACAGGTCGTACATGAATATGCCTTGACTCTGCTCCTGCCAGGCGACAATCCCGTCCCCGACCGCGGGATAGGCCGGCACGGCCTTTACGGCCGGTATTTCCCTTGACGACCTTGACGCCAGGTCGTAGTAGACCGTCGAGTTCCTAGTGTTGTCAATCCATGCGACGGCGTCAGGAGATATAGACGGGCTGTTCTGCCATCTGGGATCGCTCGTGAGCCGGGTAGTGGACAAGGAGGGTATGTCGTAGAGGTATATGTCCCCGCTGTGCTCGTACGCCACCTTAGAGCCGCTTATCTTAGGCAGGTCCCAGGTGACGTTCAACAGGCCGGGGTTGATTTTAGTCGTCCTCATCGAAGCCATATCGAAGAGGTAGACGTTCACCCCGAAGCCGTCCTTGAAGCTGTATTCCGACCAGAGGACTGTGTTGCCGGATATGCCGACGCCGCCCGGATAGTCCACCGTAGAGGTGATGTTTGTCGCAAGCCCCACGCACCCCAGGTCGAAGCACGCCTTCCCATAGTCGTCGGAGCAGTAGGTCGCGTCAGGGCACGATGCCGTGTCCAGGCAGTCTGCCAGCCTGTTGCCGTCCTCGTCGCCAGGGAGCTGGCAGTTCTCGACGGACACGCACCTGCTCGAGTTGTCGCATCTCTTCGAACGGTCCGCGCTACAATACGCCCCGGACGGACAGTCAGAGTCCGCGCAGTCGGCCAAACCATCCCCGTCCTCATCGCCCGCCGCCGTACAGTTCTCCCGGGGCATGCAAGACTTCAGAGAATTGCAGAACCGGGACATGTCGGCGCTGCACGCATAACCAGCCGGACAGGCAGGGTCCGCACAGTCGGCCAAGCCGTTCCCGTCCTCGTCGCCGGCCAGGGTGCAGTTCTCCCTGGGCATGCACGCCTTAAGCAGGTTGCAAAACCGGTCCATGCCCGGGCTGCACACGACACCCTGGGGACAGGCAGGGTCGCCGCAGTCAGCAAAGCCGTTCGCGTCCTCGTCCCCAGGCAGCGCGCAGTCCTCGACGGCTTTGACTGATGCGTTCGAGTCGTCGAAGTCAGGCAACTGGTTGCATGCACCCGGACATGACGCCGGCTTCTGGCCGATGCCCCAGTTGCAGTATCCGTCGCCGTCCTTGTCCACACAGGAGACGTTGTGCGAAATCCCCTGCGGTGGTGTGAAGGGGGCGTTAACGGCATAGAAAAGGTAGGCTGACGCCATCTGGGAGGGCGTTATCACCTTCTTGGCGTATCCCGCCTCCCCCCAGCCGGGGCCCCAGCTGTTCTTGAATACCACGTAGAAGTCGGAGCCGTTGTAGCCGTAGCCCACGGCCGTGATCGCATGCGACCAGCCGTAGTCTATCATATGTAGGGAGCCGTTCTGGACTATCGCCCGTTTAACTGCGTCAATCGTCGCCGGAACTATGGTTGCCCCGCCAGTCCTCCATAGCCGGCTTTGGCTGCTGGCGCACTTGCTCGAGCAGTTGCCGTTTGTCGCCGTGTACGGGAAACACGCCTCGTCCGGGGTCCCGTTCACGCGCATGTAGTTCATCATGAGGTTCGTTATCTGCGACACGTATGCGCCGCTGCACCCGTATCCGTGGAAGCACGAGACGAGGTCCTGTTCAGCGAGGTTGATGTCTATGTGCTGGTTGTATCGCATGTTTATGGCGCCTTCTATCGAACCCAGCGCCCCGTGCGCCCAGCAGGAGCCGCAGCTTCCCTGGTTTCTGACGGGCGTCAGCCAGTTCTCGCCGTGCCGCTTACGCCAGTCGAAAGACGCGGGCAACGACAGGCCGGGTGACGACCCATTCTCCCCGTCGCCTATGGATGACTCCCCCCCGCCCTCATCCGGAAGCTTGAATACGCCCCCGACATAGGCTTCGAACCCGTAGAGGTTCGGGACCTCGCCGTTGAGGAACAGCGTCTTCTTCTCCTCGTAGCTCATCCTCGCGACAGGAGTGTCTCCGGCCACCCACCCTTCGCCGTTGCGTTTTATGCGCTCGTTAAGCTTGAGTAACTTCGCCTTCAACTGCAGGTCCTTCTTCGCCGTGATGGCGTTGTCGCCGGCTGATGCCGTGTAAACCTGCGCGCTTCCCATGTAATCAATCGAATCCAGGGTTATTGTCGCCCTGCTCAGTTCCACCTTGAAAATCAAAGGCTTCACCGACTTCATCTCGCAGGTCTCCACGCAGGCGTCCTGGAATGCGTGTTTCCCCGCCCCCACCCCCATCTCATCCGTCGAGTAGACGAGGTGTTCCATGCCTGACGCGTCCTCAGCGATTATCCTTGCGTAGGCTAGGTCGTCCTGGAGCTGGACCGACCCCGTCACCGTGATTGACGGGACCGGGAATCTTATGTCGGAGGGGATGATTTCGCCGGAGGTGAATGTTTTGGCGACCGTAATCTCCTTCTTGGAGGAGCCGAGCGCCTTGCCGAACGGCGTCTGGCCCTCCTGGCCTCCCGAGGGGCTCAGGTCCAACGCGGCGTATCCGGTAAGGGGCGAATATGTCAGCGGCGCTAATTGGGCCTTGAGGGTGATGGTCTGGCACGGTTCGACCTCGACCGTTGTCTTGTACGTCTCATATCTCCTTAGGGTCAATGTTATTTCATGGGCTCCCGGCTTCAAGCCGACCACGCTCTCCGGCGTGAGCCCCATATAGACGCCGTCGACGTAGAGCGCTGACGAGGCGGGCTCAGAGTACGCTAGGATGCTTCCCCGGCTGGATGAGCCGCATGCTGATGCGGTAAGCGACAGGCCAAGGAGGATGGCGCAGGTTACCAGCGATGCGAGGCCGCGCATATGCAATAAACGGAAGACGTAATATAAAAGCGCGTGCGGGCGAGTCAAACCCGGGGAGACTGAGCACCCATCATCTTATCAACCAGCAGGCCAAAGTATCTATCATGCGTGCGGCCTGCGTCATCGCGGCTTTGGCTCTTTGCCTCGGCTGCTTGGGGGGCGAGGACGGAGGCGCCCCCGCGGAAACGAGCCTAGAGGTGGCTTCAACGACCGTGAGGGCGCAGGCCACCCCTGGCAACGAGGCGGAGCCATCAACCTCGACGACGGAGTACGCCGAGCCAGCCGCCGCCTCGACCGCCGGACACCAGACCACCTCCACGGCCCCGAAGCCGAGGGAATGCAGGAGGCCGTACATCCGGGACGGCTTCCTCTGCTGCATGGACGCCGACGGCAACGGCCTGTGCGACCAGGCCCAGCCCACCACGACGACCGCCACCACGACGACCCTAAGCGGATTCGAGAGGCTGTTCGGCAAGGTCGCTAACAAGACCTACGACGCCCCGCTCCCGAACGCAAGCTCGGTGAACCTGGGATACAACCACCCGGCCACCACGACGACGATAGAGAACATAACGGCAGCATACGTGAACAAGTATAACGTCTACTTCTACAGGGGGTACTGGAACGTCGGAGGACACGTGAACCTGACCAAATGCCAGGTGAAGGACGACAAGCTAGGCCACCTGGTCTACTGCCCTGGTGAGGAACCGTATTACGTGGTCGAGACCGGGTAGATTAGGTCAGACGGCCCTCAGGTTAAGCTCGTCTATTCCGGCCTGCCGCTTCAGGGCGGCCTTTATCATCCGTATCTTGGCGCCGCCGGGGCCGATGGCGCGGCTCCTGTCCTCGCGGGCGACCTCGACCACGGCAGACACGTCCCCGGACGTCTTCGCGACGCTTACGCCGTGGACCTCCACCGGGTATAACATGTTCTTTATGAAGGCCTCGGGTTCCTCGTCATGCTCGAAAACCATGATGTTCCTGCCGAGCGCCTTCCTGACCTTGGCTATGCTTGCGCCGCCCTTTCCGATGGCCAGGCCCATGTCTCCGGACTTCACGATGAAGCAGTAGTCCCCGCCTTCGCTGATGAAGTCCTTCACCTTGGCCTTCGTCATCGACTCGAAGAGGGTTATCAGCTTGATGTCGTCTTCCCCAAGCCTGATCCTGGTCACTCTCTAGCCTCTAGTATGGCGGACTCCCCCTCGTCCATGACGGCGAGGGCCGACACCGGGTGAGGCCTTCCGCAGCCGGAGCCGATTTCGCTCGACGTCTCCTTCAGTGTCACGCACGGGACCTTCGCGAGGCCGGCGTAGTAGATTATCGACTCCCGCTGGGACTTGGGGCAGTTGCCGGCCACCAGGACCATCTTCGGCCGCCCGTAGAGTAGGAGGTCGACCGTCTTGTTCGAGCCTAAAGCCACCTCGCCCGTATCAAGGGCCTTGTTTATCTGTGTTTTAACGTCCACGTTCACTCACCACCGTCTTTTTTAGCCTGTTTGCCGCCCATCAGGGTCGATTTGATGCCCAACTCCACGGTCCCCGTGCCCACCGGTATCGGCTGGCCGACGATGATGTTCTCGGCCACCCCGGCGAGCGGGTCAATCTCGTTGTGTATCGCGGCGTTGAGTATGTGCTTCTCCGTCTCCTCGAACGCGGCCCTCGCCAGGACCGAGCCCTTGCTGCCGGATATGCCCTGACGCCCGACGGCCTGTATTGCGCCGGATATCGTCATCCTGTCGGCGACGAGCATGATGTGCCTTATGTCGACCTTCAGGTCCTGGTCCTCGAGGACCCGCATAGTCTCCTCGATGATGGCGTTCCTGCCGGCCTCTATGCCAAACGTCTCGCATATCTGGAATATGTCGTTGGTCGTTATCTTCGAGGGGTCGATTCCGGGTATCTCGATGATGCCTTTGAGGTTGCTGCCTTCGGCGTAGATGACGTACTCCTCGCCCTGCTTCCTGATGAACGCCCGCTTTATGTCCTTGACGCCGCGGAGCTTCTTCCTGACCAGCTTGTTCTTCACCTTCTGGACTTCGGCCGGCGTTTCCGACGCTATCACGAACTCGCTGCCCGCGCGCTTGACACCCTCTATCTTCTCCACGAACTCTATCGCGTCCGGGTCCTCCGTGGTCACGCGTATCTTGTTCCTCGGCAGGTCGACCCTGATTTCGGCGACGTCCTTGAGCATGACCTCCCTCATCTGCTGCGCTATCTCGTCAGCGGACTTCTTGGTCTTGTTGTGCTCCTCCGTGAGGTAGACGGTCGTTATCGCATTCTTCGGCGTCCTCTTCGCGTCGATTATCTCGATAATCCGGGGAAGGCCGAGCGGAACGCTCAGCTCCACGACACCCGCGTAGTGGAACGTCCTGAGGGTCATCTGCGTGCCCGGCTCCCCGATGGACTGCGCCGCGACGGTGCCTACGGCCTCGCCGGGGGTTATTTTAGCCCTGGCGTACGCTCCAAGGAACTCCTTCCTCTCCTTATCGCTCTTTCCTTCAAGCCTATCCCGGATAGCCAGCGGCAAATCTTGGTCCATTTTCAAAGATTCCTGACATAGCCCGCCTTCATCGGGTCTATGCCGTCCTCACCGTATGTGAACTGTACGATGGCGCCTCCGTCGCCCCTGACGCTGCCGTCCGGGAACACCACGAGGTCCTGCAGGGCGTTAATCAGCCTCCTCTGCATGTACCCGCTCCTGCCCGTCCTTATGGCAGTGTCCACCAGGCCTTCCCGTCCGCCCATGCTGTGGAAGAAGTACTCGGTCGGCCTCAGGCCCCTCTTGAAGTTGGAGCGCACGAAGCCCTCCGCCTCCGAGCTGACGTCGCCGCGCTTGAAGTGGGAGAGCGTCCTGAAATGGTAGCCCCGCCTGATCCTCTCGCCCCGGACCGCCTGCTGCCCCACGCAGCCGGCCATCTGGGTCAGGTTCAGGAGGCTGCCCCTCGCGCCCGTCTTCGCCATGATGACCGCGGCGTTGTCGCCCGCGTACCGCTCGGCGACCTTGCCGGCGGCGCCACGCGAGCGGCCGAGCTCGAGCATGACGTAGTCCTCTAGCGACTCCTTGCTCGACTTCCCGGGTATTATCTTCAGCTCGCCCTTCCCGTGCAGTTCGATGAGCTCGTTGACGCGGTTCTCGACGCTGGAGAGTAGGTCCCTGAGCTCCTTCCTGCCGGATTCCGGCATGTCCTGCTCGTCTATGCCGACGCTGAACCCGTACTTCATGAACGCGTTGATGGACAGCTGCGTCGACTGGTCGATGAACTGCCTGGCGCGCTCGGAGCCGTACCGTATGAATATCTCGTTCAGGAGCTTCCCGGACATGCCTTCGGCGTCGATGGCGCCGGTTGTTATCTTCCCCTTCACAATCCTCACGCGGCCGTCAACCTGGGCGCGCTTGTCGCCCGGGTCCGCCTTCCGGCCCATCTTGTTGTCGAACTCCATGTCGAGGTCCTCGGGCAGAAGGAGCGAGAATATGTCCTTGCCCGTGAACTTCTTCTTGTCCTTCGGGAGCTTCACGATGTTCTTCGTGACCTGCAGCGCCTCCCCCCGCGTGAGCTCCACGCCCTCGTGGGTGAGCATGTACGCGCCGGTGACGTGGTCGTGGCGGCCGCCGATTATCGGGCCCCCGAACCTGGGCGAGATGATGTTCTCAGACACCTTCATCAGGAGGTCTGCTTCCGCTATCGCCTCCTCGCCCTGGGGGACGTGCATGTTCATCTCGTCGCCGTCGAAGTCCGCGTTGTACGGGGCGCAGACGGCGGTGTTGAGCCTGAACGTGTTGTACGGCAGCACCCTGACGTGGTGGCACATCATTGATATCCTGTGCAGCGACGGCTGCCGGTTGAACACGACTATGTCGCCGTCCATGAGCATCCTCTCCACGAGGTCGCCTGGCGCCAGAAGCTGAGCTATCGCCTCCTTGGTGTCCGGCAGAATCCTCTTCCTGCGCCCGCCCGACACGACGTTGTGGGCGCCGGGATAGTTCTCGCTGCCCGTGAGCACGAGAGCCCTCATCCTCTCGAGGTTGCGTTCGTTGACCTCCTCCGGGACCGTGAGCTCCATCGCCACGTATGGCGGGACCCCGACCTCGTCAATCGAAATCTTCGGGTCCGGGCTGACGACCGTACGGGCTGAGAAGTTGACCCTCTTCCCTGACAGGTTGTTCCTGAACCGCCCCTCCTTGCTCTTCAGCCTCTGCGCGATGGTCTTCAGCGGACGGCCCGAGCGGTGCCTGGCCGGCGGTATGCCGGTGATTCCGTTGTCGAAGTACGTCGCGACGTGGTACTGCAGGAGGTCCCACAGGTCCTCGATGATGAGCTGCGGAGCCCCGGAGTTGATGTTCTCCTCGAGGCGCTGGTTAATCCGTAGTATGTCAACCAGCTTGTGCGTCAGGTCGTCCTCGCTCCGGTCCGCCGACTCGAGGGTGATGGACGGCCTCGCCGTGATCGGAAGCACCGGTATCGCGGTGAGTATGAGCGACTCCGGCCTCACCTTCAGGTTGATGTACTTGAGGTCCTCGTCCTTTATCTTCTCGAACCGCTCCTTGATGTCCGTGACCAGGAGGTTGTTCTCGTCCTCGTAGTACGAGTAGGGCCGCACAAACTTGATCTTCACCTGCCGCCCCTGGCAGTGCGGGCACACGTCCTCGTTGTTGGACACCTTCACCGCCTTGTTCCAGGCCTCGAACTCGTACATCTCCGGCGGAACGCCGCCTTCGTCGTACTTCTTCATCTGTTCGGCGCTTATCATGAGCCTCCCGCAGCTCTTGCAGGTCGCCCTCAGGATGTTGTAGACCTCCTTGGCGTACCCGACGTGGATGACCGGACGCGTCAGCTGGACGTGGCCGAAGTGGCCCTGGCACTCCCCGAGCCTGCCCCCGCACGTCTTGCACCTGATTCCCGGGTCGATGACGCCGAGGCGGCTGTCCATGAGCCCGCCCTCCACCGGGTAACCGTCGTCATCATAAGTGTTCGGCGTGTAAATCCTCGCCGCACTCATCTTCTGTATCATCTTCGACGACAAAAGACCGAACTCCACGTGGTCTATCTTCTTCCTGACATTCATGCCTTATCCCTCAGCTTGAGCTTGGGTATAACGCACATCCCCATGAGCTCGTTCAACAGAAGCTTGAACGCGTACGCCATCTCCACCGGATACGTCGGCACCTCGCCGCACAGCGGGCAGTAAATCTGCCTGCGCTCCACATCGTTGACCGCGACCATCCCGCACTTGCTGCACACCGGCACCACGACCTTGTCGGACTCGTCCAGGAGCCTGTCCTTCAGGAGCATGGACACGCCGTGCCCAATCAGGCAGTCGCGCTCCATCTCCCCGAACCTGAGCCCGCCCTCCCTGGCGCGGCCCTCCGTCGGCTGCCTCGTCAGCATCTGCACCGGACCCCTCGAGCGGGCGTGAACCTTGTTGGCGACCATGTGATGGAGCTTCTGGTAGAACGCTATGCCGACGTATATCTCGGCTTCGAAGCGCTCCCCGGTAGCACCATTGTACAGGACCTCCTTCCCGGAGTGGTTGAAGCCGTGAGACTTCAGGGCGTCCCTGAGGTCGTCCTCCTCCTCGTTGGCGAACGCAGTCCCGTTTATGAACCTGCCCTCCAGTGCGCCCACCTTGGCGCCGACCATCTCCAGGACGTGCCCTATGGTCATCCTCGACGGGATGGCGTGCGGGTTGATTATCAGGTCCGGGGATATGCCGTCCTTGGTGAAAGGCATATCCTCCTGCGACACGATGAGCCCGCAGACCCCCTTCTGGCCGTGCCTTGACGCAAACTTGTCGCCGAGCTCGGGGACCCTTATGCTCCTGACCCTGACCTTCGAGAGCTTGTTCTTCTCGACCGTCTCCGTCAGGACGACGCAGTCGACAGTCCCGGACTCCATGTGCCGGACCGTCGTGGAAGTCTCCCTCCGCTTCTCCTCGACTATGCCGTAGGGGCCTATCTCCTCCAGGAACCTCGGCGGGGAAGTCCTGCCTATCAGCACCTCGCCGGAGCCGACATCCGCCTCCGGGTAAATCAGGCCTTCCGGGCCCAATTTGGAGTAGGTGTCCTCGGCCTGCGCGCCCTCGACGTCGATTTTCGGTATCTCGAACGTGTCCCTCTGGCCGCTCGGATACCTCCGCTCCTCGGCGGTGTAGGTACGGTAGAACGTCGACCTCCCGAGGCCGCGCTCGACCGAGCTCTTGTTGAGGATTACCGCATCCTCCATGTTGTAGCCCTCGAAGCTCATGATTGCCACCACGAAGTTCTGGCCCGCCGGCCTCTTCTCGTAGTTCGTGGCGTCTATGACGTCGGTCTTCACCATGGGCGTCTGTGGGTAATGCAGTATGTTCGCCCTGCTGTCGAACCGCGTGAAGTAGTTCGACGCGTACATGCCGAGCGTCTGCTTGGCCATCGCGGCCGCCATCGTGACCCTCGGGGAGCTGTTGTGCTCCGGCCACGGGGCGAAGCCCGCGCTTATGCCGAGCATCAGGGACGGAGTCAGCTCAAGGTGAGTGTGCTCCGTGCCCAGCTTGTACTCCCTGATGGCGACGTAAGCGTTCTCCTCCTCCTCGGCGTCTATGTACTCGATGAAACCCTGCTCTATGAAGCTCTTCCACGTCGCCGAGCCGTCCCTGAGGTCGCTCAGGTGCTTCGCCGTGAACCTAGGCTTCCCCTCGTCGAGGAGTATCAGGGGCCTGAGGGTCCTGCCCTTGTCGGTGTAGACCTGGACCTCGTTGTTCTCCTCGTGGAAGCTGATGGATATCGTGTAGTCGAGCTTGCCGTGCCTGCGCAGCTCCCTCAGCTTCGAAACAAGCTGCTCCGGGCTCTTGTGCTGGCCCATAAGCCGCCCGTTGAGGTACACTCCGGTGGCCGCGTCCTTCGACTCCCTGCCGAAGCGTATCTCCTTCACCCCGAACTCGAGGAGGTACTTCTCCGCCGGCTTCTCGTCGGTCTCGGCCGAAATGATGGCCGCCACCGCGAGGTTCTTCACGAGGCCGCAGTTCTGGCCCTCCGGCGTCTCGTTCGGGCAGACGCGCCCGAACTGTGTCGCGTGGAGGTCGCGGGCCTCGAAGTGCGGATGGCTCCTGGATAAGAGCGAGCTCACCCTCCTCTGGTGCGTGATGGTCGACATGTAGTTCGTCCTGTCCAGGACCTGGCTGACGCCGCTTCGGCCCCCGGTCCAGTTCCCCGTCGCAAGGGCGTAGCAGATGCTCTCCGTCAGGTTGTTCGAGCGCACCGCCGTCTTGACGTTTATCATCCTGTGGCGGGCGTGCTGCTTCTCGAGCTGGTACTTTATGTCCCTCGCTATCTTGTTGAAGCTGACGCGGAAGAGCTCCTGCATCAGGTCTCCCGAGAGCCTGAGCCTCTTGTTGCTGTAATGGTCCTTGTCATCCTCCTCACGCATGCCTAGGTCCAGCTCAAGGACCTTCTTGGCCATTATTCCGAGGTAAATCGCCTTGTTGCGGCGGTCCGCCTCCGTGTTGCCGATGTGCGGCAAGAGGAAGTTGTTTATGACCTGGTTGGCGCGGGTGGCCTGATACTGCTTCGCGTGGCCCGCCCCCGCCCTCTTCCCGAGGTAGTCGAACGCCTCCTCAGAGGACATCGTCTTCATCTCGAGGTTTATCTTGACTTCAAGCTGCGTCTCGTTGTCGAACAGGCCCAGTATCTCCTCCTCGGAGAGGCCGAGCGCCGTCATCAGCGTCGTCAGGGGTATCCTGTTGGGTATCCCCGGGAACGACACGAAGAGGCTGCCTCCCCCGGAGACCTCCCTCTTCTCCACCGTGACCCTGGAGCGGAAGCCCTGCCTCACGGAGAAGACCTTCGCTATGACCACGTCCTTGCCCATTATCTGCTCCCGCGTGGTGACTATCCTGTTGGGGGCCAGGTCCTCGACGATTATGAGAGTCCTCTCGGTCCCGTTGATTATGAAGTAGCCGCCAAGGTCGAGCGAATCCTCGCCGTGCCGTATGAGCTCCTCCTCGGAGAGGCCGTTCAGGAGGCACATCCTCGACTTGAGCATTACCGGCAGGTGGCCTATCTCGACCTCCACCGGCTCCCCGTTCTCTATGAACTCCAGGTTAATCGGCGCCGAATACGTCAGGTTCCTGAGCCTGCACTCGAACGGGTACCTAGACTCCACGCCCTGGCCGGACTCGTTTACCTGCGGCTTGCCGACGGCAATCTTCCCGAGCTCCAGGCTATAGTCAGGTATCTCTATGTCCAGGGAACCCTTCTCGTCTATGACCTCCTGCAGGCCCTTGTCTACGAGCCAGTTGAACGACTCAAGCTGGAATCTTCCGAAGTCCTCGCGGTCGACGAAATCCGAGATGCGGATTGACGGCATCTTGGACACTTTTGGATTGCTCATTCTGATACCACCACGCGGTAGTAGAGTGACTTTCCGACGAACTTGCTCTCGCGGGTTATCTTGACGAGGTCGCCCGGCTTCGGCTGAAGGTGCTTAACCGCGGGGTCGTTCAGAAGTATCTTAGGCATCTGTTCGCGCGTAACCTTGTACGCGTCAATTACCGCCTGGGCCTCTTGCGGGCTCAGAAGCTCGTGCTTCGGCACCAGACGGTGCTTTATCCCATCGTTGCTTGGTTTCTCAGACACTTGGCACCTCAAATAGGGTAAGAAACAGAAAATACGTCTAACTAATATGCAATAGGAGTATATAAACGCGAGGGTTTCGTCCGAGGGAGCGGCATAGGATAGGTCACTTTTGCCCGTGCACCCACCAGAGGATGTCCGTGGTCGTGACTATCCCGAGGAGTCGGTCGTCGCGCGTCACCGGGAATCCGCCGATGCCGCTGTCGCGTATCAGGTCCAAGACGGACCCGAGGTCGTCCTTGGGGCCGACCGATATAACGTTCTCCTCCATCAGCTCCTGCACCCTGGTGGAGAGGTTCTCCTCAGCGTCCACGCCCTTGTAGTTGCCGTCGCCGAGGAAGCCGAGGACGTCGTAGACCGTTACTATGCCATGGATGGCGCCCTCGGAGACCACGGGGAGCCGGCGCATCTGGTTCCGGACCATGACCTTGCTGACGTCGGACAGCATCATGCCGGGCGTCGCCGCTATCGGCCTCCGGTTCATGACCTTCTCCACCGTGACTCCGAGTTCCGCGGACTCCGGAAGGAGGTCCCTTTCGCTGACTATCCCGACGACGCCCATCTTCTCGGCGCTGTCTATCAGGGGTATGCAGCTTGAGTGCCGCTCTAGCATTATCCTCGCCGCGTCCTCGACGGACGCCGTCTTCTCCAGGTACTGGGAGGGGCGCATGATCTTCGAGACAGGGCAGTTTATCGCCGACAGGAAGTTCCCCGAGTAGTCCTTCACCAGTATGTTGTATTTCTCCCCGCCGCCCAGGAAGTCGAGTATGTCAACGCCGGTGACAAGGCCCTCGAGCCTGCCCGTGCCGGCGTGTATCACGGGAAGCCTCCGCACGTCGCTGTCCCGCATGAGCTTGGCCGCGTTCTTGATGGTGTTCGAGGAATGAGTGGATATCACCTCCCTGCTGGCGAAGTCCATTATGCCACCGGACCTTTCGGCGACGCGGCTCTTGTGCGTCTTAGGGCCCCTGTCCATGCCGCCCTTCATGTCCGAGTAGTGCCTGACGTTCCTTGACATCCTACTGCCTGTGCACGATCTTGCAAAGCTTCCGCGTCAGCCCGACGCGGTCCTCGGCCTGGAACAGGTTCCGCCCTATGGAGATGCCCCTCGCGCCGCACTCCATCGCGTCCTCGACCATGGCCAGGAGCTCCTCCTCGCTGTCCATCTTGGGGCCGCCGGCTATCACGATGGGGACCGGGCAGCCTTCCACGACCTCGATGAACGTCTTCTTGTCGCCCGTGTAGAGCGTCTTGACTATGTCGGCCCCGAGCTCGGCTCCGAGCCTCGCGACGTGCTTGACGTACTTTACGTCGCTCGGGTTCTTTATCTCGTGTCCGCGGGGGTACATCATGGCAAGGAGCGGCATGCCGTATTCCATGCACTGCTCCGATATCCACCCGAGGTCGCGGAGCATCTTGTGCTCCTTGTCCGCGCCCATGTTGACGTGGATGGAAACCGCGTCCGCGCCCATCTGTACAGCCTCCTTGACGGTGCAGACTATCACCTTGTGGTTCGGGTCCGGGGCCCACGCGCTCGACGCGCTCAGGTGGACTATGAGGCCGATGTCCCTCCCAAAACCCCTGTGTCCTTTCCCGACCATGCCCTTGTGCATGAGGACCGCGTTGGCGCCGCCGCGGGCGACGTCGTCGACCGATGCGACGAGGTTCTCAAGCCCCCTTATCGGGCCTACGGAAACGCCGTGGTCAAGCGGCACTATGACCATGTTGCCGCTCTTGCGGTCCATTATCCGTTCAGAGCGTATCTTCTTTCCGAGCATGCTAAACACCGAGTGGATTTATTATAGTAAGAGCCGTATATAAGCCCGCCGCTTAGGATTTAAGCGCGGAGTGCGAATCCCTTAAAGTGACTGGTGATATGGGCGCCGACGCGAAGGATTCGGTCTCTTCCCCCGAGCCTGCGGATAACCCGGCGGACGGCGCGGCCAAGCCCAGGAGGAAGGCCACGCGGAGAGATTATGCGATAACAGTATTCCTGATAGTCTACATAATATGGTCCTTCGGTATCTACGAGAAGACGAAGGCCCTGGTCTTCGGGATGATACCCGAGAAGCGGCAGGATATCAGGCAGGACTTCATCGTGGTGAAGCCCGGGCTGAAGAGCAGCCTTGACTCGATGTCAAAGACTTTCAGGGTGGAGTTCAGGAACGTCGGCGAGGACAACGCCACCGTCAGGGCGATAGCGGTGAGAAACGGCTTCGATTGGAGGATATGCAGGGTGTCGATGAAGCTCCCGATGGTAGTCCAGCCGCAGGAGGCTTTCAACGTGACAGCCCAGGACTGCGTAGGCAGCGACGCCGCCGCCGGGAGGCCGTACAGCGTTGCTGTGATTGTCAACGGCACGACTACGGTGAGGAGCAAGCTTATGACCGACGACACCGCGCTCATGCCCTTGCCCATGAGCGGGGGATTCCAGGCCGCCGAGATGGACGGCCTGCGCAACGCCATGAAGGAGCAGGTGAAGTACATGGAGGGCGGAGCGAAGAAGGCGGATTTCACATCCCAGGGACTGGTCAAAGG
Source organism: Candidatus Altarchaeota archaeon (assembly GCA_041306075.1). Classification (GTDB taxonomy): domain Archaea; phylum Altiarchaeota; class Altiarchaeia; order IMC4; family SCGC-AAA252-I15; genus JAHIYG01. Next base: position 19,153 of record JBFYKH010000033.1, on the reverse strand, counting down.
CACGTACGAGTGAGGGCTAGGCTGAGTGCGACTACTTTTAGGTAACCCTAAAATATATTAAGGCGCCCGACAAGGTTAATTCGATGGAAGACGAGCCGAGACAGGAGTATCTGGAAGCCATATACGGCCTCGTCGAAGACGGCGGCGAAGCGTCCACCGGAGCCATCGCCAAGGCCCTCGACGTCAAGCCAGGCAGCGTCACGGAGATGCTCAGGAAGCTAGACCGCGAAGGCTACGTCACATACCGCCCCTACGCCAGGGTCGAACTGACCGGCAAGGGCCTGAAGGAGGCCGTGAACGTGAAGAGGAAGCACCGGCTCCTGGAGCGTTTCCTCCACGACGTCCTGAAGGTGGGCAAGGACAGCGTGCACAGGCAGGCCTGCCTCATGGAGCACGGGCTGTCGGACGACGCTGCAGACGCGCTCAACAGATTCCTCGGCAGCCCCAAGAGATGCCCAGACGACGGGAAACGCATACCGGCCGCGCTGAAGGGCAGGACCGCATCCCTCGCAGAGCTGCCTGGAGGCTCCGCAGGCGTAGTCGCCAGCCTGGACGGCGGAGCCGACTTCAAGGAGAGGGTGAGGGGCATAGGCCTGACCGAGGGCAGGAGCGTGACCGTCGTCGCGAAGGAGCCTTTCGGAGGCCCCGTCGTCGTGAAGGCCGGGAACAGCAGGGTCACCGTCGGCAGGGGGATGGCGTCAAAGATAATGGTGATGACATGAGGGTGATGCTAATCGGCAACCCCAACTCCGGGAAAAGCACCGTGTTCTCGCGGCTCACCGGCATCGAGGTCGCCTGCTCGAACTACCCAGGCACGACCGTGACGTACTGCACCGGATGGATGGGGGAGGCGGGCGGGCGGACAGAGCTCGTCGACGCCCCCGGGACCTACTCGCTGAAGCCTCAGAGCCCGGCGGAGAAGGTGGCGGTCGAGATGCTCGCCTCCGCGGACGCCCTCGTCAACGTGGCCGACGCCACGAACCTGGAGCGGAGCCTCCGGCTCACTCTAGCGGCGATAGAGACTGGCAAACCCGTCATCGTAGCCCTGAACATGTCCGACGAGGCCCGCCACCTCGGGATAACCACGGACAGGAGCCGCCTGGAGGAGCTCCTCGGAGTCCCGGTCGTCGAAACGTCCGCGTCGAGCGGGGAGGGACTGAAGGAGCTGTCCGAGAGGCTCGGGCAGGCGAGGAAGGCCGACAGGGGACGGCCCAATGAGAGCCTCTTCGCGGAAGCTGCAGGGATAGCGGCCGAAACCCAGAGGACGACTGACAGGAGGCACACCGTCATGGACCGGGTGGAAGACGCAACCCTGAAGCCGCTGACCGGGATACCCATAGCGTTGGCGGTGCTCACGCTCACGTTCTACGCGATAGTCAACGCCGGCAACGCCGTCATAGCCGGCGTCATAGACCCCGTCTTTAACGGCTTCTGGGCCCCTCTCGTCCGGGGAGCCCTGGAGCCGGCATTCCCGGCCGGAATCGTCCACGACATCCTCCTCGGCAGGTCCCCGGACCCGGTGGAGGGCCTCGGCCTCCTGACGACGGGAGTCTACGTGCCCTTCGCCATGATACTCCCCTTCGTCATCCTGTTCTACTTCACACTCAGCGTCCTGGAGGACGTCGGATACCTCCCGCGCCTGGCGACCCTCACCGACAGCGTCATGCACCGCCTGGGCATGCACGGCTCCGCCATAGTGCCCGCCGTCCTGGGGATGGGTTGCAGGGTGCCGGGCGTGCTTGCGACCAGGATGCTCGAGTCCAGGAAGCAGAGGCTAATCGCCGCCACGCTGCTCGCAGTCTGCATACCCTGCCTCGCCCAGAACGCGGTGATATTCGGCCTCCTGGCCAGTCACGGCATAAGATACGTGCTCATCGTCTACGCGGCCCTGGCCGCGACATACGCGCTCGTAGGCCTCGCCCTCAACAGGCTCCTGAGCGGGGAAGGCCAGGAGATACTGCTTGAGATACCACCGTACAGGAAGCCAATCATGGGCCAGCTCATCAAGAAGACGTGGATGCGCGTCAGGCACTTCCTCACCGAGGCGGTCCCTTACATATGGCTCGGCGTCCTGGCTGTCAACCTCACTTACGTCAGCGGCCTCATGGACGTGATATCGGGCGTGTTCGCTCCGGTCATGTCAGGCCTCTTCGGCCTCCCGAGCGAGGCTTCGGCCGCGCTCATCGTGGGCTTCCTGAGGAAGGACTTCGCGGTCGGCATGCTCGCGCCGATAGCGATGACGCCCGAGCAGCTGACGGTAGCATCCACCGTCCTTGTGACCTACGCCCCCTGCCTGGCGACGCTCACCGTGTTGTACAGGGAGCTCGGCGCCAGGGACTTCGGCATCGCCATGGCGGCGATGCTCGCGGCCACGCTCGTGACCGGGACCGCGATGAGGCTCGTCCTCCTATAGTTTTTTACCTGCGACTGCCCGTAGTTAATCGTGACCAGGCAGAAGCCCATGACGGAACTGCCAAGGCGAGAGTTCATCAAGGCAGTGTCGGCCGCGGCGGCAGGCATGGCTTTGAAGGACTTCCAGGCCTACGGCGAGGACGCTAAGCCGCCGAAGGACACCAGCGAGCTCCTGGCCAGGGTGGAGGCCGACTTCAAGGCCGCCTACCCGCTGGAGCGCTACGGCTACCTGCCGTATTACACGGACCCTAAGATGCCCATATACGCCGACGCCGAAGGCCGCCTCAGGGTCAAGGCAGGCAGGACGTTCGGAGGGGACGGCGGATTCGGAGGCTACACCGACTGCGCGGACAGGGCCTGGCTCCTAGCAATCAGGCTGATGAAGTCCTACGGAAGCATGCGGACGACATAGGCGTCCACGGCGCGACGGTAGAGCACACGTACGGGAGGAGGCTGGAGATGGCGCTCTCGCACTGGATGGTCTCCGCGAGGCTCGGCGCGCAGGGGCCCGACTCCAGGGACGCGAAGTACCCGATATTCGACGCCACACCGATCAACAAGACAGTGAGGCTCACGCATCCGCCGCTCGAGGGCGCGGAATCGACGGTCACGGTCGGCGAACCCATCTTCATCCCCGTGAAGGACCACGAGAGGATTGTGAAGGCCATGAAGGCCCGTGCGGACCCGTTCGTCGACGGATACCTGCCACTAGAGGCCAGGAGGCTGACGGATGACAGGTACATCCTCGCGGAAGGCGGGATAATAGAGGCCGCTGGGGACAGCATAGTCTACGGCCTCAACGTCTCCGAGTTCGTGCAGGGCACGGACCCAGAGAAGGACAAGCCGAGGGAGGCCAGGTTCGCAGGCGACGCTTACAACATCGAGGTGCAGGTCAGGAAGGCCGAGCTCGCGAAAGTGAGGGAGGAGCTCGGGAAAGGCAGGCCGGAGGAGACGCTGAAAACCCTGATGGCGCTGAAGGGCGTCGCCGTCGAAGAGTCGTACTCGGTCGACGGGAGGGCGGCGGGGAAGGAGACCCTCAAGAGGACGACCGTCGACGAGATGAATAAGGTCCTGCATGTCGTCCGTCATCTGATAGCCAAGACGCCCGACGGCCTACGGCAGCCCTGACCCCCCACCCCCCATTGCCACCAATTTGACACCGAATTGGCCCGGTCTTCATTTAATGGGCCCCCCAAAGTACTTTTGGAGGTGATGGCTATGGAGATATGCCCCCGCTGCGGGACAAGACAGCTCCAGGACATTAGGACATGGAGGTACGTCGAGGCCATGGGCAGGCACCTCTGCCCGGTCTGCGTCTTCGAAGGCGGAGAGCTCGAGAACGCATCCCTCTGGAGATGCTGACCCGGTTTATATTCCCCAATTCCATATTGTTTGGAATCTAGTTTTCTTAGGTATTCGGGTGATATGAGATGTTGGTAGTCATGACGGGAGTGCCGGGCGTGGGGAAGTCGACGGTCGTCAAGACCGCCTTCCAGAAGGCCAAGGAGAAGGGTTTGAACGTCGAGTACGAGATGGTCAACTTCGGCGACATGATGCTGAAGTCCGCCGAATCCATGGGCCTCGTGAAGCACCGCGACGAGATGAGGAGGCTGCCCATCGAGAGGCAGCACGAGATACAGAAGAATGCCGCCAAGGGTATTAGGGCGCTCGCCGACAGGGGGAAGATAATACTGGACACGCACGCCGCCATCGAGACCCCTAAGGGATTCATCCCGGGGATGCCGGAGTGGGTGCTGAGGGAGCTGAAGCCTGACGTCATAGTCGTCCTGGAGAGCAGGCCCGAGGACATAAACAAGTTCAGGAAGAAGGACCTCGGAAACGACTTCAGGAGGAGGGAGGTCGACAACCTGGAGGGCATAGAGCGGCACCAGAGCGTGAACAGGAGAATAGCTATGGCGTACTCCGTGTTCACGGGGACGCCGATAAAGGTCATATGGAAGCCGGAGGGGACGCTCCCGCAGGCGGCCGAACAGCTCCTGGAGGTCTTAAGTGCTTGAGCTGACTTCCGCCGGCTACACGATAGCCCTGGTTTCGGCGGGGATGACGCTCCTTTCGACGCTCGTGAGGAACGCCGTCCTCGACAAGGGCAAATTGAGGGAGCAGAAGGAGAAGCTGAAGCACCACCAGGCGCAGATTAAGGAGGCCCAGAAGAAGAAGGACATGAAGGGCATGCAGCACCACCAGCAGCAGATGATGGAGGTGAGCATGGAGCAGATGAGGAGCGGCATGAAGCCGATGCTTTTCACGCTCATACCGTTCATCCTGGTCTTCCAGTGGATGGGGGGCGCCTACGGGGACATAGGGAGCCTCCATAACGTCACGATAACGGCCCTGGTGCCGGAGGGCATAATGCTGGCCGGCCTTTCCGCGACCGGAGACCACGTGGTGGACGGCGGCGCCGTCACGTGGAACTTCACAAAGCTCGAGTCCCAGTACGCTGGCGAAGTGAATATGACGGTCGAATCGGATTCTCCGCCGCAGGGCGGCCTCGCCCCCAGGGTCACCGTCGGCTACACGACTCACGAGATGAATGCCGAAAGCTACGAGGCGGGCGCGAAAGCTGGCTTCCTCGATGCCACAGCGGCGCCGGCGACAGTGGAAGGTAATAAAGCCGTATACATTATTACATACTCCAACACCGCCTCCTACAAGGTGGCGTCCCTCCTAGGATGGGACTTGGGATGGTTCGGCTGGTATTTTATAGCCAGCTTCGCCTCATCCATGATATTCAACAAGCTATTAGGCAACACATGAGGTAAACAAGATGGTCAGAAGGAGCTTAAGGACAAGGTCAAGGAAGAAGGTCAAGGTCAGGACGCCAGGCGCGATGGTGGTCACACACTTCCGGGCCGAGAAGGCCGGGAAGGCGGGATGCGGCAGGTGCGGCAAGGCGCTGGCCGGCGTGCCGACTGGCCCTTCAACTTACATCGGAGGCCTGACCCCGAGCTCAAGGGCTCCGGAGAGGCCGTACGGGGGAACTCTCTGCTCCGACTGCTCAGACGAGCTCGTAAGGTACCTCACGAGGATGGAGGTCAAGCACACCGTCCCCGAGTACGCAGGCCTGGACATCCAGAGGGACCTGACCCTCGAGAAGTACCTGCCGCGGGGCTGGTGGAGCCTCGTGTCGAAGGGCGCCATACTCAAGAAGGCCAGGCAGAAGAAGCCCTGGCTGAACGCCAAATCCAAGGCGAAGCCTAAGGCCGAAGCCAAGCCGAAAGCCGAGGCTAAACCGAAGGCCGAAGCGAAGGCGAAACCTAAGGCCAAGGCGAAAGCGAAGTGACATGATAATAACCGTCGGAGGGCAGGCGGCTTCCGGAAAGAGCACGCTTGCCAAGGCGCTGGCCAGGGAGCTAGGCTTCGCCCACATATCCGCCGGGGCCGTGATGAGGGAGATGGCAGCCGAGCGCGGCATGTCCCTCGTGGAATTCTCCAGGTACGCTGAAGGCCACCCCGAGGTCGACCGCGAGATAGACGACAGGCAGAGGAGACTCGCCAAGGGGGACTCTGTGGTCGACGGGAGGCTGTCGAGGCACTTCCTGAACCCGGACCTGAGCATATGGCTCATCGCCCCGGCGAAGGTGAGGGCCGAGCGCGCTTTAGGCCGGGGGGACGGGCACGCGAGCGCCGAGGAGGCGGCAATGGCCATCGATGCGAGGGACGGCAGCGAGAGGGAGAGGTACATGAGGTTCTACAAGATAGACCTCGCAGACCTCGCCGCCTACGACCTTGTGATAAACACTGGCAGGTTCGGCGTCAAGGAGATGACCGCCATAGCAGTCGATGCGGCGCGTTCTTTAACCAGATGAGCCAATCATTACCATGGCCGACGAGGTGAAGAATCTCCAAGCGCGGCTTATCGCGATAAGCAGGCTCACAAGCGACTATAACGCCATGCTCAGGGCCGTCCTGGATGCGGAAGCGAAGAACCCTGACGAGCACATGGTCTACGTCCTGAAGGGATGGGCCTACGCCAACCTCGGCGACGAAGACAAGGCCGAAGAGGCCTTCTCAAAGGCGCTCGCGCTCAACCCCAAGTCCGCCTGGGCGCACTACAGGCGCGGGGAGATGCTTTCCGCGCTCGGAAGAGGCGCCGACGCGCTCTCCGCCTTCGAGAACGCCGTCATACTAAAGCCGAACAGGCCGGACTTCTGGCTCGCGAAGGCCTCCGCCGAGGACGGCCTGGCGATGATACCGGAGGCTTACGCGTCCTACATGAAGGCGACCCAGCTCGGGGACAAGACGGGCAGGGGGTGGTTCGGCAGGGCCAGGATACTCGCGTACATGAACAGGCTGGACGAGGCCCTCGAAGCCGCAAGGAATGCGCTCGGCCTCGACAGGGACAGGGTGGAGTACAAGGCGCTGGAAGACTACCTCGTCGAAAAGCTCTCCGGCTATTAGGGCCGGACGCAATCTCTTATATTCTCCGACGGGTAATGAGTATCGATGGACGGAGTGCGGAGGGGCCAGGGCTCGCTCGAGTTCCTGATGACCTACGGCTGGGCCATACTTATACTGCTCGTCGCGCTCGTCGTGATGTGGCAGTTGGGGCTGTTCAGCCTAGGCCAGAAGGTCGAGCCCGGAAGCTTCGGGTTCTGGGGGATTGGCATCCAGTCCGGCACGGAGTTCATACTCCACGAGAACGGCCAGCTCGACGTCGGCCTCGTCAACGGAGTCGGCGCGAACGTCACGGTGCTGTACGCCAACGTCACCATCGCCACGCTGAAGGTCGACTCCTCCCCATGCGACGACAACACGGTGAACCCGTGCATCCTGCAACCTGGGGAAAGGAGGCTCCTGACAATCACCAACGCGAACTGGGGCATGCCGGCAGGCCAGAGGTTCGAGGCGGTGATATCGCTCGGCTACAACGACTCGAGGACCGGCCCCAACGTATACCAGAGCGCAGGCAGAATCTGGGGCACGGTAGAGCCTTAACGCGACGCCGAACGGCAGGCCTCCCTGACGAGCTCGCAGAGCGCTGGATGCGGGTGTATAGTGTCCGCCAACGCGGCGGCCTTCATCCTGGACTTGACGGCGCATGCGGCCTCGCCTATCAGGTCGGAGGCGTGCGCCCCGATTATGTGGACCCCCAATACGGCGTCCGATGCGTCGTCCACCACGACCTTGCAGAACCCAGCCCGCTCGCCCATGCACCTGGCCTTCCCGTTGGCAGTGTACTCAGCCCGCCCGACCCTGACCACGGACTTGGCCTCCCCCTCCGTTATGCCGACCCTCGCGACCTCGGGGGCCGTGTAGACGCACCACGGCACTACCGTGAGGTCGAGCTCCATCTTGTCGCCCATTATGTTCCCTGCAGCGACATCGCCGCCGGCGGAAGCCACATGCGCGAGTTTCATGGGCGACGCCACGTCCCCCACCGCGTAGACGTTGTCGACGCTCGTGCGCATCATCGAGTCCACCAGTATCCCCCCCACCCCGTACTCGACTCCTATGTCGTCCAGGCCCTCCGGCAGCAAAGGCTTCCTGCCCACCGCGAGGAGGACCATGTCCGCATCGTATTGGGCGCCGCCGGCCTTCACCGTCTTCGACTCCCGGTCGGCCGACTCCACCTTCACGCCGGTGAGCACTTCCGCGGACTTCGAGAGCGACTGGTAGAGGAGTTCCGACACGTCCGGGTCCTCTTGGGGGAGTATCCTCGGAAGCGCCTCCATGAGGGTTACCTTGGCGCCGAGCCTCGAGTAGATGGACGCGTACTCGCACCCTATGAATCCGCCGCCGATTATCACGGCCTTCTCGGGGAGGACCGGCATGGAGGCGGCGTCGTCCCCTGAGACCACGAACTCGTGGTCCAATACCATGCCCGGGAGCCCGGCCGGCTCCGAACCCGTCGCCAGGACCAGCGTCCTGCCCTCCAACACGTCGCCCTCGACGTCGACCTCGGTGTTGGAGACAATCTTGGCCGTGCCCTGGACGACGTCGACCTTCGCCTCCGACAGGAGCTTGGCGGCTCCAAGGCGCATGGTCTCTGCCACCCGGTTCCTCCGCTTGAAGAGCGCCTCCCTGTTGACGGAGTATGCTGGCGCATCCACCCCGAACTCCGCCGCCCTCTGAAGCGACGAGTACAGGTCCGCCGAAGCCGCCAGCGCCTTCGTAGGTATGCACCCCCGGTTCGTGCAGACGCCCCCGACTTCGCCGCGCTCGACGAGCGCGGCCCTGCCCCCGAGACGAGACACCCGCAAAGCGGCCTCCACGCCGCCGGGGCCTGCGCCGACTATGACAGCGTCGTATTTCATCTTCTTGAGTTCCACTCTAGCGTCGAATACCTGGTCTCTGCCAGCTCCCGGGCCCGCGCGTCCTCGGCAGGGGAAGGCCTCCCATCCGCCAGTTCCAGCCCCATAGCCTTCGAGAAGCCTTTCCTGAAGGCAGCCGCCGCCATAGAGTATGGGATGTCGCGGCTTAAAACGTCCTTGACCGAAGTCACCCGCGCCTTCACATCCGACACCGCCTTGTCCCTCGCCTTCTCGGCTGGCACCCTGAGGTACCGGAACATCCGCTCCACGTCGACCGACAGGAGTACGGTCCCGTGCTGCAGGACGCATCCCATCCGCCTGGTCTGGGCGTTCCCGCTTATCTTCCTGCCGCCCGCGACTATGTCGTTGAGGGGCGCGAACTCCGCCTTCACCTTGAGGTCCGCAAGCCCTAGGATGAGGCCCCTGCAGACATGCCGGTATGACTCCAGTATGTCCTCCGGCACCGCCGACTCCGGCGCGATGAAACTGTACGTCAGCTCGGCGTCATGGTATACGGCGCCGCCGCCGGTCAGCCTCCTGACCACGTCCACCCCGTCCCTGAAGCACGAGTCGAGGTCCGCCTCCTCCCGTATCCCCTGGAAGTACCCTATGGACACGGCGGGAGGACGCCACGCGTAGAACCGTAGCGTGGGCGGACTCCTCCCCGCGGACACGCCCTCGAGTATGCCCTCGTCCAAAGCCATGTTGTAGTACGCGTCGGACGCTCCGCCGTCCATGAGCCTGCACTTCAACCCGCCGCCTCCCAGACGGCCTTCACTATCGAGTTCCCGTCCACGCCGTACAGCTTCACGGCCGCGAGCTCCCGCTCGACGATGCCCCTGACGTCCGGCAGCCTCGCGCCCGCAAGCGCCTTCTCCAGGGACTCCACCGCCTCCTCAGGGTGGGCGAAGAAGTCCCCGTTTATGGCGACCCGCCTGATGACGTCCCCCTCGTGGTCCACCGAAACCCTCAGGAGCTTCCCCCCTGGAATCTTCCTGACGACCGTGCCGCGCATGCTAACTATTAAATCGGCGCGCATTATTTAATGGGATAGGCCCATTCTGGGAGGCTGAGGATGACGACGGCGGAGGGGAAGGCTGAGGGGAGGGTCGTAAACACCGGGAACGTCTGCGGGACTGGATGCTGCCCCTTCAACACCCCGTTTTGGTTGGCGACGTTCCTCGTGGGGTCCATCGTCATATTCTACGGCCCCCCGGAATACCGGTTCCTCGGCTGGGCTACTGTAGCCCTCGGCTACCTGAACGTGGGGGCCAGGGCCCTCCTGGCGAAGCTCGGGCATTTTTAACCCGTTCCATCCTATATTGTTCTGGACATCAGGTGCGGATTATGCCAACATTGAAGAAGGTCAAGAGGGACGGGATTGCGGGCGGCGCGGGGCTCATAAGGTACTTCGACGTCGACGAAGGCGGCCCGAAAATCGACCCCAAGATGCTCCTGGCCGCCGTGTCGGCGATAGTGCTCCTGGAGATGCTGTCCAAACTCGTCCTGTCATAGGGTATGAAACCGAGCCCGGCAATCCTGACGCTAATCCTGGCCTTGGCCGGATGCGTGTCCAACGCGGAGGCTCCTGCAACCACAGTCACGCATGCGCCAGCCACGACATCGGAGGCGACGACCACCACGCAGGCCCCGGCAACGACCACCACATCCTCAACGACTACCACGTCGTCGACAACCACCACCCAGGCCCCGTACAGGGTGGCGTGCAACACGAACAAGGACTGCGGCGACATCGCGGAGGCGAGGATATGCCATCAAGGCAACGTCTACATCAACCGGGTGACCCCGATATGTAAAGCGCCGGGCACGCCCTACGCGGAATGCCAGGAGAAGACGACCCTCGCCAACAGCCCGACGGAGTACTGCACGACGAAAGTCTGCAGGGACGGCAAGTGCGAATACCAGTAGGCTATAGGTGATGGACTTCCGGGGGTTGTGCCGCTGGCACGCGCACGGGTGGCTCCGGCGGAGTCCTCGTCCCCGTGTACCTCACAAGCACAGTCTGCTCAAGTTATGGCTGCTCCCTTCCGGGCCTGACCAGGTTCCTAAAGCGGACCATCCAGTGAGACGAGGATTCACGGTTCCCGCACCGGACCCGTGCGAGAAGCCATGGCCCGTCCCCCGGCATTCGGCCCCCCGTAAAGACGATTTGGGGCGACAGGCTACGCCTACCAGCCCGGCCTAGTCCACCGGAACTATTATGGGAGGGACCGATATAAAAGGGGTTTTGCGCCGCTGGTCCCGCGGCCACAGGGCATCATACAATGCCGTTCACGGCGCGCGGGACCAGCCGGCAGCCCATTTTCTCAGCCGATTGGCCGGATACGGAATTTGGCGGCGGGTTAAATACACCTCACGGTAGAGCCCGGGAAAAGTGGCGGGTGAGAAGCCTTACCCGACCTTCGGCAGCTTCTTCAGGCTCTGCTTCACGAGCTCCGCCGGATACTCGTAGTCGACGAGCTTCCCCTGCAGGAACTGGTCGTAGGACGCCAGGTCGAAGTCGCCGTGCCCCGAGGCGTTGAAGACTATCACCTTCTCCTCCCCGGTCCTCGCGCACTCCTTCGCGGCCTCTACGGCGCCCTTCACCGCATGCGCCGTCTCCGGGGCGACGATGTAGCCCTGGGTCTCGGCAAACAGCTTCGCGGCCTCGAAGACCTCCTTCTGGTAGTAGGCCTTCGCGCCGACGACGCCCTCCTTTACGAGGAGCGACACCTGCGGCGACATGCCGTGGTAGCGGAGGCCGCCGGCGTGGATGGCCGCTGGCATGAAGTCGTGGCCGAGTGTGTACATCTTCACTATGGGGGCCATCTTCGCTGTGTCGCCGAAGTCGTATTCGCAGACGCCCTTGGTGAGGGAGGGGCATGCCATCGGCTCGATGGCCTGCGCCTGAAGGCCCTTGTTCTTCCCCGAGAGTTTGTCGTGTATGAACGGGAACGCGAGGCCTGCGAAGTTGGAGCCTCCGCCGACGCAGCCTATGACGACGTCCGCCTTCTCCTCGCCCGCCAGCTTCAGCTGCTCCTTGGCCTCCAGGCCGATGACGGACTGGTGCATGCAGACGTGGTTGAGTACGCTGCCGAGCGAGTAGTGGGTGTTCTCGTGCTTCATAGCGTCCTCCACCGCCTCGCTTATCGCCAGGCCGAGGCTGCCTGAGCACTTCGGGTCCGCCTTCAGCATCGCGCGCCCGGCATCGGTGAGGCTGCTCGGGCTCGCCGCGACCTTCGCGCCCCAGGTCTCCATCATGATGCGCCGGTACGGCTTCTGCTCAAAGCTGCACTTCACCATGTAGACCATGCACTCGAGGCCGAACAGCCTTGTCGCGAATGCGAGGGCGGAGCCCCATTGGCCTGCGCCGGTCTCCGTCGCTATCCTCTCTATTCCCTCCTTCATGTTGTAGTACGCCTGCGCTACCGCGGTGTTGGGCTTGTGGCTTCCGGCCGGGGAGACACCCTCCCACTTGTAATATATCCTGGCCGGCGTCTTCAGCCGCTCCTCAAGCCGCCTCGCCCTGACGAGCGGCGTCGGCCTCCAGATGCGGAGTATGTCGCGTATCTCGGAGGGGATGTCTATGAACCTGTCGGCGCTCATCTCCTGCCTGATGAGCTCCATCGGGAAGAGCGGCGCAAGGTCCTGTGGGCCGAGCGGCTTCAGCGTTACCGGGTGCAGGGGCGGGGCGAGGGGCTTCGGGAGGTCGGCGTTGACGTTGTACCACTTCTTCGGCAGCTCGTTCTCGTCCAGGACGTATTTTACGTTTGAATTTGCCATCTGAACCACTTAGGATAACCTATGCAGGAAATGAAATAAAAATGCAGAAATGCACTGGAAGATACATCACTTTTTCGCGGCTTTCGCAAGCTGTCCGACGTATGCGCCCACGTCCCCGCCTTCAGCCTGCCCCCCCACTATTCCGCTTCCGACTATAGCCGCGTCAGCACCCATCCCGATGACTGCCTTCACGTGGGCGGGCGTGCTTATGCCGAAGCCTACCGCGACCGGCAGAGTGGTCCCTGCCTTGACGCGCCGTATGAGCGCCCTTAGTTTCGGGTCGACATTCTTCCTCGCCCCCGTAGTGCCTAACAGGGCGACGACGTACACGAACCCCGACGCCGCGGCCAGGATGCGCCCGAGCCTGTCCTTGGGCGTCGTCTCCGCTACCAGGAATATGAAGTCCGCCCCGGCCCGCTTCAACTCCCTCCTCAGCGGCCCCGACTCCTCAAGAGGCAGGTCCGGGACTATTACGCCGTCAATCCCGGAGGAGCCGCACCCTTCCGCGAACCTCCTGAGCCCGTACCGCAGTATGATGTTGTAGTAGGTGAGGCAGACCAACGGAGTCTCGTACCTGCCGTTCAGCCGCTTCGCGAGCGCGAAGTACCGGTCCGTGTTCATCCCGGCGGCGAGCGCCCGGAGGCCCGCCTCCTGTATCGTCGGCCCGTCAGCCAACGGGTCGCTGAACGGGAGGCCGAGCTCCAGGACGTCCGCGCCCGCCTCGATTATCCGTGAGGCCGCCCTGTACGATTCCTCGACCGTCGGGTCCCCGGCGACCGTGAACGCCACCAGCTTCCCGCCGCCGGCCAACGCCTCCTCAAGCCCGGTCACAGCCGCACCCCCAGGCGCGACGCTATCGTGTGGACGTCCTTGTCACCGCGGCCTGAGACGGTAACGACTATCGTCCTGCCCCTCATACCCCGGGCGAGCTTGAGCGCATAGGCCAGGGCGTGCGCGCTCTCCAAGGCGGGGAGTATCCCCTCCATCTCGCAGAGGACCTTCACAGCCCGGACTGCCTCCTCGTCCGTGGCCGAGGCGACCTGAAGCCTGCCGGACCTCGCAAGGTGCGCGAGCTCAGGGCCCACGCCCGGGTAGTCGAGGCCCGCCGATATGCTGTGGGACTCGTTAATCTGCCCGTACCTGTCCTGGAGGAGCCGGGTGTGCATGCCGTGGAGGACGCCGTCCGAGCCTTTCGCGAGCGTGGCCCCGTGCCTTCCGGTCCGGAGGCCCTCCCCCGCAGCCTCGACTCCGATGAGCCTGACGCCCGTCCCTATGAAGTCGTGGAATGAGCCCATCGCGTTCGAGCCTCCGCCGACGCACGCCACTATGGCGTCCGGCAGACGCCCCTCTGCCTTCATGGCCTGGCGCCTGATTTCCCGCCCGATGACCCGCTGGAAGTCCCGCACAATCGTCGGGTACGGGTGGGGGCCGACGACGCTGCCGATGCAGTAGTATGTGGAGCGGACGTTCGCGAGCCAGTCGCGCATCGCCTCGTTGGTGGCGTCCTTCAGGGTCTTGGAGCCGGACTCGGCGGGTATCACCCTCGCGCCCATGAGCTCCATCCTGAACACGTTCAGCCTCTGCCGCTCGATGTCCTTGGAGCCCATGTGGACTTCGCAGGAGAGGCCGAGCGCGGCGCACGCTATCGCGGTGGCGACTCCGTGCTGTCCCGCTCCAGTCTCGGCTATGACTCTCCGCTTGCCCATCCTCCTGGCGAGCAGCACCTGTCCGAGGGTGTTGTTGAGCTTGTGGGCTCCGCCGTGGACGAGGTCCTCCCGCTTAAGGTAGATTCTGGCGCCGTATTTCTCAGACAGGTTCCGGGCGAGGTAGAGTGGCGTCGGCCTCCCCGCGAACTCCCTCAACAGATGGTTCAGCTCCGCGTTGAACCGTTTATCCTTGCGGCATCCGGCATATGCCTGCTCAAGCTCCTTCAAGGCCGGCATCAGGGTTTCCGGCGCGAACTGGCCCCCGTATGGACCGAACTTGCCTTTTTTCATTTCTTTCCCCGGCCCATCAGGGCTGCCACAGCCGCCCCGACGTCGCCTGATTTCATTAGCGAGGAGCCGACTAAAACCGCATCGGCGCCCGCTGCCTCCATCCTCGCGACGTCTGCGCGGGACCTTATCCCGCTCTCGGCCACCAGGAGCCTGTCGTCAGGCACGAGCGGCGCTATGCGTTCCACGGTCGACAGGTCTATGGAGAGCGTCGCGAGGTCGCGGTTGTTGACTCCGATGAGCCTGGCATCAGACGAGAGCGCATGCCCGAGCTCCGCTTCATTGTGGACTTCCACTAGGCATTCGAGGCCGAGCCCGCGGGCTTCCTCGACATATGAGGGGAGTTCCCCCTTTAGTATGGCGGCGATGAGGAGCACGGCGTCCGCGCCTAGGCAGAGCGTCTCCTGAAGCTGCAGCCTGTCCACGATGAAGTCCTTCCTCAACACGGGCACGTTCACCGCCTTCTTCACAGACGCCAGGTCGCCGCCCCTTGCGCCGAACCTTATGCGGTCGGTGAGGACGGACACCGCGTCGGCGCCCGCCGACTCGTAGGCCCTCGCCCGCTCGGCGGCGTCGACGTCGCATAAGAGCCCCCCCGACGGACTCATCCGCTTGACCTCGGCTATGAGCGCCGTCCCCTCCTTTGAGACGGCGTCTACGAGGCTGCACCTCCTGATTCCGTCTGGCATCAGGCCGGGATTTATCCGCTTCGCCTCCAGCCTCTTCGCAGCCACAATCTCGTCGAGGAAACCCATCTCACCCACCCGTGTACTTGACGAACTCCTCGAGCTTAAGGTACGCCGAGTGGGAGTCGATTGCCTTGTAGGCGAGCTTAAGGCCGTCCTCGAACCCTACGGCGCGGCCTCCCGCTATCAGGCCGCCGGCCGCGTTCAGGGCGACGACGTCCCTCCTGCCGCCGCCTACGGCTCCGGACAGTATGCCCCGTATAGTCGCCGCGTTCTCCAGGGGGTCGCCGCCCCTGAGGTCCTCGAGCGTCGAATGCTTCAGCCCCAGCTCCTCCGGGGCGAGCGTGTATGTCCGCACGGCGCCATCCTTGAGCTCGCTCACCCTCGTCGCGCCAACGGTGGACAGTTCGTCGATGCCCGGCTCCCCGTATACGACGAGGGCCCGGCTGTGGCCTATGAGCCTGAATGCTTCCGCGAGAGGCTCCGTGAGCTTCGGGTCGTACACGCCCATCAGCTGCGCCTTCGCGCCCGCCGGGTTGGTGAGGGGGCCGAGTATGTTGAATACCGTCCTGACGCCGAGCTCCTTGCGCACGGGCATCACATGCCTCATTGCAGGGTGGTGCGCGGGCGCGAACATGAAGCCGAGGCCCACGTCCTCGATGCAGGACTTCACCCGCTCGGGCGACAGGTCGATTTTCGCCCCGAGCGCCTCGAGAGCGTCCGCGCTCCCGGACTTTGAGGTTATCCCCCGGTTGCCGTGCTTGGCCACGGAGACGCCTGCGGCGGCCACTACGAAAGCGGCGGCGGTGGATATGTTGAACGTCCCCTTCCCGTCGCCGCCTGTGCCGCAGACGTCGACGAGCACGCCCCTCACCTTAGGCTCGATTCTGGTCGCGTAGTTCCTCATCACCTTCGCGAGCGACGCTATCTCGCCTGCCGACTCCCCCTTCATCTTGAGCGCTATAAGGAAGCCCGCCATCTCGGCGGGGGTGGCCTGCCCGCCCATAATCGATTTCATCGCCGACTCGGCCTCCTCGACGGAGAGGTCCTTCCCGGAGGTCAGCTTCTTCAGGAGGTCGGGCATCATATTCCGCCCTCCAGGAAGTTCTTGACGAGGGCCATGCCGTCCTTTGTGAGCACGGACTCCGGATGGAATTGGACGCCGACTATCGGGTGCTCCCTGTGCCTGAGCGCCATGACTTCCCTGTCGTCGACGCACCTTGCCGCGACAATCAGCTCCTGCGGCAGACCCTCCTCGGCCACGGCCAACGAATGGTACCTGCCGGCCTCAAGAGGGTTCGGTAGCCCCTGGAATATCCCCTTGCCGTCGTGGCTGATGAGGCTCGTCTTCCCGTGCATCAGCTTCTTCGCGTGGACGATTCTCCCCCCGAAGACGTAACCGATGCACTGGTGGCCGAGGCATACGCCGAGGGTCGGCACCTTCGGCCCGTATTTGCGGATGACGTAGTTGGACACGCCCGCGTCCTTCGGCGCCTTCGGCCCCGGGGATATGATTATCCGGTCTATGCCGGACGCCATTGCCAGGTCTATGTCGGCCTCGGACGTAGTATTTTGGAGTACAGTCGGGTTTCCGCCCTGGACTCCGACGTACTGGACGAGGTTGTACACGAACGAGTCTATGTTGTCTATGACCAGGGTCCTCATCTGCCGGCCTCCAGTGCGGCGAGGAGCGCCTTCCCCTTGCTCATCGTCTCCTCGTACTCGCGGGCGGGGTCGGAGTCTGCGACTATGCCGGCGCCGGCCTGCACGTAGGCGTCGTCGCCTTCGAACACCAGGGTCCTTATCGCTATGGCGGTGTCCATGCTCCGGTTGAAGCTGAAGTAGCCGACTGCGCCGGCGTACAAGCCCCTCCGCGTCGGCTCAAGTTCGTCGATTATCTCCATCGCCCGCACCTTCGGGGCCCCGGAGACCGTCCCGGCCGGGAAGATGCTTTCTAGCGCATCGAATTCCGTGAGGCCCGCCCTGAGCCTGCCCGTAACCTCCGAGCTCATGTGCATAACATGCGAGTACTTCTCTATATCCATGTATTTCGCGACCTTCACGCTCCCGTACTCGGCGACCCGGCCGACGTCGTTCCTGCCGAGGTCTACGAGCATCACGTGCTCGGCCCGCTCCTTTTTGTCGGCGAGCAGTTCCTTGGCCAATGCCGCGTCCTCGGCCGCGTCCTTTCCGCGCCGCCTCGTCCCGGCTATCGGGTACGTGGACACGCTGCCGCCTTCGACCCGCGCGAGCGTCTCGGGGCTTGAGCCTGCGATGACCCTCGCTCCGAAGTCGAGGTAGTACATGTACGGGCTCGGGTTGATGTCCCGGAGGCGGGAGTATACCTGGTATTTGTCGCCCTTGAACTTCGCGCTCAAGCGCTGCGACAGCACCGCCTGGAAGATGTCTCCTTCCCGGATGTACTCCTTGCACCGCTTCACGGCCTCCACGTACTCGTGCTCCGTCATGTTCGACACCGCAGGCGAGGACTCGTACCCGCCCGGTTCCGGGGGCCGCATGCTCCGTATCTTGTCGGCGGTCTCTTCGAGGCGGCGGATGGATGATTCGACGTCGACTTCCCTGGGGGGTATGAAGTGGTTTTCGACGAGGTACGTCTCCCGCCGTTTGTGGTCGAATATGATGTTGTTGCGGGTGAGGATGAACTCGCTGTCCGGCTGGCGTAGGTCGTCTTTTGCGTGGGACAGCGTGACATGCTGCCTGACCGAGTCGTATGAGAGGTATCCGACGTATCCGCCGCTGAAGCGGGAGAGGGAGGGGCCTGCCATCCGGTAAGGCTCGACCAGCGACTTCAGCACCTCAAGGGGCGCCGTGCCCGCAGGCCTGGCCTCGTACTCCTTGTCGTACGTCTTGTAGTCGGTTACGCCGTCCTTCACCGTCACCTTGGCCGAGGGGTTGAAGCCGATGAAACTGTACCTGGCCTTCGTCATGCCGCCTTCTATGGACTGGAGGAGGTACGTGTTCTCGCCCCGGACCGCCTGGTAGGCGTGCTCGGGGTCGTGCTCCTGGATTTTGATGAAAGTCTGGCTGACGTCCATGTACCAAATATAAGATAAATGACTATAATAATGCAATAATGCCTAAAAAAGTACAGCTTAATCAAGAGGCTAGTAATGAACGGTCGAACCCCACATGGGCGCAGATCAACTTTAAGGTTACGTGGCAATGATATTTATGAGCAAGGCCATCACCACCAAAGTCAACACCACCGCAATAAAAGCCAATGCCTTCCGAAGCCACCGGATTTTTTCCATCAGCAAATGCTCAACGATGACAAGAAATCCGCCAACGCAAAATGAGGCATAAAAATTGACGTTTAAGATGAAGACCATCGCGGTGGTGAATAACACCCAGGAAATACCAAGTATGAGCGCCGTCTCCAAACCCCTCACAGAAATCAGGACCATTTCGCGCAACCTTGCAACTTAGTGTTTCAATTTGTCCACTAGAGCATAAATACAAAAGCGGCCCAGTCTCATTGCCCGTTATTTTCCTTTGGCATGTTCCTCGAGTCCTCGCCGAACCTGAGCTCATTGTCAGTCATCCTCGCCCCCCAGTAGGTTGTGACGAGTATGTTGCCCAAAGGCACGAGGGAGGCCAGCTTCTCGGTAGCCATCTCCTCGCTCTTCTCGACTGTGCCGTCCGGATATAGGGTGAGATAGTCCCTGACAACGCCGTTCTTCAGCCTCTGCTCGTAGAATTTGACGCGGACTGCGGCCTTCGGGCTCGCCCAGCCTTGGAGGGCCCCCCAGGCCCAGTTCAGCTGGGCCCTGAAGCTGCCCTTCACATCCTCGGGGTCTTCCGGCGGCACCTTCCCGGCCTTGACGAGACGGTTCCTAACGGTTTGTATCTGATGGTCGTTGGAGAGGAAGAGGTATTCGACGTTGAATCTGCCGAAGGAGAGGGTACGGTGGTCCGGGTTCAGCTCCTTCACCCGCTCCCAGTCGACGTCGATATAGGAGCCTGCCTTCGGCCGTTCGCCGACTAT
>JBFYKH010000032.1:0-11798 GCA_041306075.1 Candidatus Altarchaeota archaeon | reverse complement strand
GAGCCTGCCTTCGGCCGTTCGCCGACTATGCGTATGTTCGTGTGGCCGGGCGGCAGCCACGGTTCCTCGTAGCCTCCCCCGCCGCGCTGCCTGTATGCCATCGTTCAGTACCCCCTGAACTCCGCAGTCATCTTCTCCACCCTCGGCGGAATCACCCGCCTGAGGAAGTCCGCGACGAACGGCGTCGCCCGCTCCACGTCGTTCTCGGGGAACGGCTCCGCGAACACAGTCTCAGCGCCGAGGCCCTTCGCCGCCTCCCCCCAGACCGTGGATATCGTCTCCGGGTCGGAGCCGAAGCCGAGCATCAGGCTGATAATCGTCTTGTCCTGCGCCATCTCGCCCGAGAGGCCCCGCATCTTGTCCTTGTCGCCGTACGCGTCAGAAAGCAGGATGAAAATCTTTATCACGTTCTTCTTGCCGACCTTGAAGTCCTCCCACTCCGCCTTCGTAGTCTTGTAGTCGTCGGTTCCGCCGCCGACCTTGTGGAGCTCGTGGACGACGTGTATCTTCGCCTCCTCGTCCACCGGCTTGCCGAGGGGATGGATGGGATAGTGCTTCACGTCGAAGGCGGAGACCCCGATTTTCAGGGGGACCTCCTCGTCGGGGCGGAGCATCGCCTCACCCTGCAGCCTCGTCCTCACGACCTCCAAGGCCTCCATGACGACGACGAGCATCTCCCGCGTCGCCTTCGAGGGGGCTCCGCCCATGCTCCCGGACAGGTCGAATACGAACTTTATCTCCGTCTTCGCGAACTCCGGGTTCTCGACCGTCTTCATCATCGTCTCCGGCTCCAGGTTCCCGTGGCGCATCTCCCCGACGGTCTCGGCCTCCAGGCCTGGGGTCCACTCGCCCTCCCTCTTGTTGTAGGAGAGTATCGCCATCCTGTTGTCGCGGAAGACGTCGGTGAGGTCGTCGGCGAGGCGGTTTATCAGCTCCGCCCGCCGCTCGCGTATGCTCATGTACTCCTCGATGACTTCGGAGGGTATCCCGTACTTTTCGCCGAGGCCGCGTGCCCTCCCCGCCTTGTCGGCCTGCTCCATGCCGCGGGCCGCGTCCCTGAGCTTGTCGAAGAAGTCCGGCTCGCGGCCCTGGCCGCGCCCCTCCACCTTCTCGCCGAGCTTCCGCTTCGCCTCCTCGTCCCGGTCGCACATGCTCTTGTACTTCTCCCCTAGCTTGTCGAGCTCGTCCTTGAGGGCCTTCGCTATCTCCCTCATGTCGGCTTCAGACAGGTTGACCGGCTCGCCCTTGCCTTGCTGCGGTTTGCCGCCGGACTTCAGCTGCTTCTTCAGCGCTTCTATGAGCTTGTCCCGCTCCTCCTTCGTCATGGGGACGCTGTCGGGCATCCCGTGGCCGCCTCCGCCGCCGGAGCCGCCTTTCCCGCCCTTGCCGCCGCCCTCCTTAGCCCGCTTCTCGACCTCCTTCCCTATGAGCTTGATGTATTCGGCCCTGAACACGTCCCGGTAGGCGTCGAGCTTCTCGTAGTAGCTTTTGTCCTGGTACTGGTCGGGGAGGAACGGCTTCTGGAAGAACTCCACGTCCTGCAGGGTTTTCATCGAGCCGGCCGCTAGCGTCCGCTTGTATGCTTCGATGACTTCAGGCTCGACCATCTCCTCGAGCTTGAATCCTGTCGGGTACCTGTTTTCGCCGAGGAATAGTTGGATGTACTGTTCAGGCATCGGGTTCCGTTTCAGGTATCCGGTGACGGCGAGGCGGACGTCCTCCCTGAACTCCGCCTCCTTCCCCCCGTGGCTTCCGTCCCAGTCCTTGAGGACGGCCTCGGCCTTCGAGAGTGCTGTCTTCAGTGCCGGCGACAGCGCGGATTCCGGGTCTTTGGGGGGGTTGTCTGAGAGCGCAGCCTCGACGTAGGCCTGCGCGTCGGCCGTCGCCTGGGCCTTGTCCTCCTCCGGGACGAAGTGCGCCAGCGCCTTGGGCATCAGGTTCGCGAGCACCTTCGCCCTGTTCTCGCCGGACAGTTCGCTGACGGTGTTGGCCACAGTCCTTGCGACGTCCGGCTTCTCGGACTCGTAGGTGTGGTCGAGCCGGTTTCTGATGAGCGTGTACGGGTACCTGCCCATGACGGCTTCTAGGAGGACGTCGGCGAGGCCGTTGTGGCAGTGGCCGAGGAAGTTGTTGTTGTCGTATAGTTTCGGCAGGAGGGGCGGAGCGTGGAGGTCCTGGCCCATGCCGTCCTGGAAGCGCCTCACGAACGGGTGGTGGTGGCCCGCCTCGTGGGATAGGACGCCTTCACCGTACCTCTGCCCCTTCCTGGCGAGGGTCTTGGGGTTGAAGAATATCTCCCTGGAGGACATGTTCGTGTACCAGCCTGCGAGGCCCTTCTTCTCCATCTCGGCGAGGACATCGGGGGGAGCTGGCCGTAGCGTGAATCCGGAGGCCTGCACGAGAACCTCAAGGAATCCGAGGTTGTGCTTCAGGCCTTCGAGGATGGTGTCGTCCGCCTGGGAGGCCCCCTGAGGCTTCTCGACGTAGGCCACTCAGACCGCCCCCAACCCCGGGGGTGCCTGGAACGCCCTCTGGGCCGAGAACCTGGCCTGGTCTCTGAGCTTCGGGAGCACGCCGCCCTTCTCATGCTCCTCCCGCTTCGCCTTCAGCGTCTTCTTGGCCTCGTCCCTCTGCGCGCGGTCGGCGGGGTTCTCGCATATGAAGTCGACGACGTCCTCCTCCACCTCCGGGGACAGGAGGAGGCCCACGTTGTTGCACATCTCCACGATGACCCTCGGCATCGAAGGCTTCTCCTGGAGCTTGTAGGGATTCAGCAGCGTGACGAGTATGGCCCGGTCGAAGTCGGGGAGGCCTTCGGCGCGCGACGTCTCCGTGGAGCGGTCGTATAGCTGGTTGGCTATCCCCGCCGTCGTCCTCAAGGACACCGGCTGCGGCATCTCGGACGCCTTCTTGGCCCTCAGCTTCGGGAACACCTCCGACAAGAGTATCCTGAGGCCTTCGGCCACGCCGTATGGGGCCCTGAACTCGGAGTCCGGGTCGCATATCATCGCGTGCATCGCCATCATCTCCTCCCTGAGCGGCGGGTAGTCGAAGTGGACGACCTTCCCCTCCATCCTGCTCCTGAGCGCCGGGGGGACGTTGTAGACCTGGTGGACGCTGCCGATGTTGCCTGTGAAGTACATCCGCCAGTCCTCCTGGACGCGTATCCACTCGTTGTTGTCCGCGAAATAGTACCAGCCCTTCGGGTTCGCCTTCACGGACTCCTCGTCGGTGCCGGGCATCGGCCCCGCCTCACGGTCCGATGCGGGCTGCGCGGTCATGAGGCCCCACAGCCAGTCTACGTTCTGCGCCTTGTTGAACTCGTCCAGTATAGGGCACACGTTCCTCTTGAGCGCGTCTATTATGAAGCCGTACCGCCAGCCGTTCCTCTTGCCGGCCTTGTACACCTCGTCCGCCATGACGTCGGCCATCCGCCGCTCGAGCACCCGTTTGATGACCGCCTTCTTGTCGCCAGCCTTCCCGGACTCGCCGTCCTTGCCGCCGGCTGCCTCCTCGACCATGACAGCGAAGCTTGCGCCGTACCTTTTGACTCCGCTCTCCAGGAGCATCGCCACCTGCTCCTCCGGCGCCTTGTCGATGGCTTCCACCACCCGCTGGAGGTCGGCGAGCGGGCTCTCCAGGGAGACGTCCTTGCTGCCCAAAGTCTGGAAACGCGTGAGTTCCTTGCTCAGGTCCATGTAGGAGAACTGTCTGCCGGATTTTGCGAGGTAGTATCGTACCGCCGTGGTCTTTCCCGTGCCCGGGTCCCCGACGACTACGGCGCCGACAGTCGTGTTCGGGTTCCTGTCCTCTATCTCCCTGAGCTCGTTGAGCTTCCCAACGGTATACGGCAGCTCGAGCACCTCCTCCCCTTTCTCCAGGGCCGCCACGAACTCCCGGACGGTGGCCTGCTGCTCCAGGTACTGGACCATCGGGTCACGCCAGAGACGCTCCGAATCCCTGAGCCTCCGGTCACGCTCGGCGCGGAGGGATTCGACGTCTGATGATGAGAGGATTGCGTTTATGCCGTCGCTCTTCGGCGCCTTTGCCAGCTCCCTGGCGAGCGCAGCAGGGTCTGCGCCCTTCGGCAGGATGAACGACAGCTCCTCTTGGGAGACGCCGGCCAAGTCCACTCCGCTGTGGAGGAGACTCTTCTGTCTCCTCGCAGCCTCAGTCTTGACTGCCAGATCAACCTTTCCGCCGGCCTTCCGAGCCACTTCCTCGACGACGCCTTTCCTGAGGGATGCGAGCCGCCGGTCGATGGCCACCGCCTCCTCCCTGAGGAGCGTGAACCTCCGGTGCAGCTTCTCGTATCCGAGGTACTGCCTGTGAGCCTTCTCGAGGGACGCGCCGCCCTCCTCGATGATGCCGTCCACGTCCCGCTTGGAGGCTATGAACGCCCTGATGTTGGAGGCGAGGGTGCCTGCCGCCGCTACCAGGGGGGCCTCCTTAGCTGCCAGCTGCGCCTTCAGCTCGGCGGCCTGCCGTTTGGCATCCGGGTCCTGCTTCTTTCCGCTAAGCTTCGATTCCAGCGACGCCAGCTCCGCCTTCAGGGGGGCGACGTCCTTCTCCGCTGCCGGGGCGGCAGCCTCATAGGCCCGCCTGGCCTCGTCGGCCATCCGCCTTGCAGCGAGGGATTTCCTGATGAATATCCTGAAGGCTTCGACAGCGTAGACCGCCACCTTAGGGTCTAAATCCTCGACGTCTTGCCATTTCTTCTTGGCGGCTTTTCCGCCGTAATTCGCAGAAATTAGGGGTGGGAGCCGTTCCCCGTCATCCTTCACCTGGAGCGGCACGGTCGTCTTCATGGAGCCCGGACTCATCTTAAAGACTATGGGGAACGACAACCTTAAATAGGAGCCGCGGCCGGTTATTTAACCGGCCTCGCCCGGTAGTTAACATGACCTGGAGACTTGGCGTTCATCGGCTGAAGACGTTTGCGGGTGGCCGCGAATGAGGCTGCCTGAGCTTCTGTCCCCGGCGGGGGACTGGGATTGCCTGAAGGCGGCGGTGACGGAGGGCGCTGACGCCGTCTACTTCGGAGTCGGGGACTTCAACGCCAGGAGGCGGGCGGCGAACTTCAAGGCCGGGGAGCTTTCCCGTGTGGTCTCGCACTGCCATGACGCGGGGGTCAGGTGCTATCTGGCTGCGAACACGCTCGTGAAGAACTCGGAGTTGAGGGGCTTCGCCGGGCTCCTTGAGTCTGCTTATGCGGCCGGCGTCGACGCCGTCATCATCCAGGAGCTGTCCTTCCTGAAGCCGGTGAAGGACGCGTTCCCTGACATGGGGGTCCACGTCTCCACGCAGGCGGGCGTCTTCAACAGCCGCTATATGCCCCTGCTTGCCGGCGCGGACCGTGTCGTCATGCCTAGGGAGCTCACGCTCAACCAGATAGGGCAGTTCGGGAGGGACACGGGCCTGGAGACGGAGGTGTTCGTCCAGGGCGCCCTCTGCTTCAGCGTCAGCGGCCAGTGCCTGATGTCGAGCATCATCGGCGGCCGCTCCGGCAACAGGGGGCTGTGCGCGCAGCCGTGCAGGAGACGGTATAACGGCGCCTACCTCCTTTCCACTAGGGACCTCTGCCTGGTTAGGGCGCTGCCGAAGGTGGTCGGCGCGGGCGTCGGCTGCCTGAAGATAGAGGGCCGCCTCAGGGGCAGGGATTATGTGGCGGCTGCTACCGCCGTCTACAGGAGGGCGTTGGACTCTGTGGCTCGTGGAGCGTTCACTGTGGACGAGGACGCCATGCTCGACCTTGAGCTCGCGTTCAGCAGGGACTACACGGAGGGGGGGATGTTCAGGGAGCATAGGGTGGTGACTCCGGATGAGTGCGGCAAGAGGGGTGTCTACGTCGGCAGGCTCGGGAGGGACGGCGCGGTGAGGCTCGGCGTCGGACTGATGGTCGGCGACGGCTTGGGGATAGCGACCGGGAAGGGCGAGCACGGCGACATAGTGAGGGCGATGGAGTCCGGCGGCAGGACTGTGAAGCAGGCGCTGAAAGGGCAGGCCGTGAGGCTCTCCGTCAACGCGCATGAGGGCGACGAGCTGTACCTCACGTCCGGGGTGCAGCGGAGGAGGCCTGCGAGGATTCACGGCCGCCGGAGGATTCTCCTGGCCAGGCAGCGGCGGCCCCTCGTCTTCAAGAGGCCGCACGAGGGCGGGTTCGACACCCCTCGGATTCTGGCGAAGGTCTGCTCTGTAGCCGACGCCAGGGCGGCCGTCTCCGCCGGGGCTTGGAGGGCCTACTATGACATCTTCGCGAGGGATTATCCTGCAGGGGACAGGGCGGTATGCCCGTATGTGGAGAGGAGCCTCCACGATTGGGAGGCTGAGGAGGCGCTCGGGCTGTTGGAGTCGCTGTCGCCGGATTCGGTCCTATCGGGCGACCTGGGGGTCGCATCCGCAGTCAAGGGCGCGAACGTGTACCTCGACGTCTCCTGCAACGCGTTCAACGACGTCGACGTCGGATTCTACAACGGAAACGGCCTCGTACCGGTAGTCTCCCCGGAGCTGAACTTCGACGAGCTTTGCGAGTTCAGGGACAGGAGGTTCGCGGTGTACGCGCACGGCAGGCTCCCTTTGATGACCACCAAGTACGCGCTCGACGCCGAAGGATTGAGGGACGAGGCCGGCTACGAGTTCCCCGTGCGCCATGAGAAGGGCCAGCGGCAGATACTCAACAGCGTCGAGACCGGCTTCTACGGCGAGGTCGGCAGGCTGATGGCGGCTGGCGTGATGGAGTATCTCCTTGACGTCGGCTCGGGCGCGGCCGGGACCGTCGCAGCATACAGGCGGATAATCGCCGGGGAGACGGTGGCATCTCCGGCTGGCTATACGAGCGGCCACTTGAGGCGGGGGGTAGAGTAGCCTTTTTTCCGCCCATTGCATAATCAATACGTGAGGTACGTTCTGAAGCTTTCCGGCGAGCATCCGACCCTGCCCTACGCCGAGCTTGAGGCCGTCCTCGAGGGCGAAGGCCTCGCTGGCGAAGTATCGCGCAGGGGAAGGCTGGCCTTCGCCGACGTCGAATCCGGCGACGGGTCGTTCATCGGCAGGCTCGCATACGCGCTTAAGGCCGCCGAGTACATCGGGGAGTCGGACAGCATCGAAGGGCTGGCAGGAGGGGTGTATGAGAGGATATCCGGCGCCGCCTCCTTCAGGATAACGTCGTCGTCGAAGACGCAGAGGACGCTCGGCAGGCTGCTTTGCGAGCGTGGGCTGAAGGTCACGCTGAAGGCCCCTGAGGCGGACGTGTGGGTCGAAGAGTCCGGGGGGTCCTACACAGCCGGCCTCGCCATTGGCTTCGAGAGGGGTTACGGCAGGAGGCGCCCCCAGTACAGGCCGTACTTCCACCCCACGAGCATGCACCCGAAGCTCGCCCGGGCCCTCGTCAACCTGACCCGGGTCAGGAGGGGCGACGTGGTCCTTGACCCCTTTTGCGGGACGGGTGGGATACTCATCGAGGCCGGCCTCATGGGCATGGAGGTGGTGGGCGGCGACATAGACGGGAGGATGGCCGAGGGCTGCGCGCAGAACCTCAGGGAGTACGGGTTGGGGGGGAGGGTGTCGGCCGTGAGCGCCCTTGACATGGAGGCCGAAGCGGATGCGATAGCCACGGACCCCCCATACGGGCGCTCGTCCAGGCCGAGCGAGGAGACCGCCGGCCTGTACAGGAAGTTCCTGTCGAAGGCCCGCGGGATGCTCGGGCAGGGACGCTATATGTCTCTGATGCTGCCGTCGGACAGGGAGGTCTCGTGCGACGGCTTCGCTGTGGAGTCCAGGTTCGACGTCAGGGTGCACAAGAGCCTGACGAGGCGGGTGTGGGTCCTCAGGGCCGTTTGAGGGCTTATATCCGCCGGGGGGGAATATTTACATCGTATGGACAAGCATGTCTTCATCGCGTTCGCGATGCTCCTGTCCCTGATGGACATAGCCTACACCTACTACAACGTGAGGATACTAAAGAGGTACAAGCCGCAGTGGGGGGAGACGGAATACAATCCGCTGGTGAGGGCTTCATGGCATATTTTCGGCCTTTTGAACGGGACGATTTTTGCGGGGGCCTTAACGCTCGCCGCCATAGCCTTGCTGGCGTACGTCATCGGGGACAACGAGTTCTTCCAGGGGATGCTGGTGGGCGTGTTCGTGATGACGCATCACCTGCATTATGTGAACTACGCGTACATCAGCAGGAAGTACCTGAAGAAGGAGCTGCCGTGGATTGGCAGGATAATAATGGAATGGTAGCCGCGGCCCAAAGGGGCCGGCGGACTACCGTTCTTGCTTATACTGTCGCGGGCCAGCCTGGCCAAGTCTCCACGCATCCTGCGCTCGCTGGCAGGACCATGGCGACCAGGACCAGAGCCAAAGACACGATTATCAGCCCTATCAGGACGTGAACTACCGCCGTCTTCGCTGTTTTCCTCGCCTTTGCATCGTCTGCCGAGGCCACCCATGTCACACCCTGTATGGTTATGACTAAGGCGCCGACTCCGCCGGCGATGTATATCAGCAACTCGTAGATTACCTTTAGGACATCGCAGATTTTGTTCTGCGCCTGTTCCAGGTATGGCTGAGTCACTGTCTGCGCTGACGCGCTCGCGGCAAATGTCATTAGTATTGCCGCTATTGTCAATATTGCCACTGTTTTCTTCACATATACCACCTCATAAGAACAATGTTTATGAACATTGTCCGACATAATACAATGTACAAGGCCATATATAAATGAAAGCCCAATTAAACAAACCAACCACCAGCCAAGTATCTATAAGCAAGCAAGGACAGAATAATACAGAGACGCCATGAAACTGAAACCGCTCAAAGGAGAGAGGATACTCGCGGAAATCAGGCCGCACTACATGTCGTTCTACGACCTCTACCTGATATGGGCCTGGACCATAGTCCTCGCCGTCGTGTTCGCAGTGGCCGGCGAAGAGCTCGCGGCGCTTACAGGAAACCCCCTCGCCCCACTCACCGGATACCTGGACTGGATGACGGCGCCCAAGGACAACCAGCTGATAAAAAAGGTCGACTTCTTCCAACCCATACTCTGGGAGTTCAGCGGCATAACCGGCCCAATCAACAGGTACATGACGGACTACGCCGCGGTAGGCCTCTGGCTCACCGCCCTGGTGCTGAGCGCCGTGCCCATCACATTCATCAGGATAGAGTTCAAATGGGGCTTCGTGATGGCCGCGGTCGGCGCCGTAAGCGTGCTCGCCACGGCGCTCGCGCAAGTTGAGCCCAAGTACGCGTACTACGCCAGCATCATACTGTCGCTCGGCGGCATGTACCTCGTCGACATGTACAGGCAGTCCCACCGCTTCCTGATAACGAACAGGAGGATAGTGACCGAAGCCAAGCTGATAACACTCGCAAGCAACGAGCTCTCGTACGACAAGATAAACAACATCGTCCTGGAAAGGGACCTCGTCGGCACCGTCTTCGGCTTCGGGACGGTCATACCGGTCACCGCCTCCGGCCTCGGGATGGGCGCCGACACGGCGGCCTTGACGGTCGGCATGGCGGGAAGCTCTGGGGAGGGCGCGACCCTGGCCGGGGGCCTCACCGCCGCAAGGAGCGTGCAGGTCCCGAGGACCAGGAGCATGTACGCGCTGTTCGGGGTCCCGAACCCGGAGGAAATCAAGAGCCTCATCTCCGAGCAGATGCACGAGTACGTCCAGGCCCCGCACCTGATGAGGATGACGGAGAAGCTCGAGGACATCAGCAAGGCTGTCGGCAAAGAGGCGGAAAGGAAGGCCTGAATCACTTTATCAGCTTGAACTCCCCGGCAAGGGGCTTGCGCCGTATCTTGGCCGAAGGCTTGGGCGCCTCCGCCTTCCCCTCGCGCTTCTCGCCCTTGAACTTCGGGGCGATGAGGACCTCGTATTTGACCACGTCCCCCCCGCCGTCGACGAACTTCGCCCTGTAATAGGGCATGAAGATTATGCCCTCCGACCTCGCCTTCCCTTTCATGATGCTCCCGAGTATCCTCGACACGTCCTTCGACGAGTACTTAAGGGGGTCTATCTCCCCTTCGGCGACGAGGCCGGACGCGGTCTCGAGGTGCTTCCAGATGTCGTATAAGCCGCCCTCTTTGTGGGGCATCGGGACGTCGGCGTGCACCTTCTTCTTGGCTTGGGCCGCCTCCGCCTCCTTCGCGCCGGAGTCCGAGTAGGTGTTCTCGCTGAAGGGGTTGGAAAGCTCGCGGGTCACGACCCTGACAGTCTCGTTAATTTCTTCGAGCAGCATTTTTACGTAGTCCATCAGGTCGGTGCCGTACTTCTTCCCCTCGTATATCTCAATCACCTTCTTGTTCTTCAGGATGGATAGGTTCTCGCCCTCCAAATCCTCGATGGGCAGGTCCCCGTGGTCCAGGAGGTGCAGCAGGTACTCCAGGGAAGCCTCCGGCAGCTCGAATATCTTCTTGAGTATGCCCGTCCTCAGGAGGACCTTCTCGGTCGAGCCCCACCTGCGCTTCTGGAGCACGTAGTACAGGTCGAGGTTGTTGAGGTTCACGAAGAGGTAGTCCTTCTTCTCCAGGGACCTCAAGGTCTGGTCGGAGGTGTGGATGTCCTTGAACGTCACCATCTTGAGGACCGACACCGGAGCGTACCGTATGATCATCTTGACCGGCCTGGCGCCCTTGCCGCCCTTCGACTCGAAGAAGGACTTGGCCTGCGAATCGGACCGCCCCACCGCAAAGGACTGCTCCGCCCCCTGGAAGTGATGCTCCCCGAGGCCGTACTTGTCAAGCGACTCCATCAGAGCCTTGTCCTCCAGGAGGCCGCGCATCTCAAGGCTCTCCATCAGCTGGTACTTGTTGATGAGGCTTATCGGCTTGTCCTTCGCCGCCTCCACCGCGTCCTCGCTGAAGCCGGATGTCGTGATGAACGCGGCCCGGACGGCCCCTATCTCGTCCATGCTGGACTTCAATGAGGCGACGTCGGACCCGTTGACGAGACGGCTGTACGCGGACGCCCTGATGAGCGACAGTAGCTTCCCGCCGAGCGGGTTCGTCGTCTGCGCCCGGAAGTCCACGCTGCCGTCGTCAAGGAGCCGGGAAGACTCTATCTGGAACCCCATCTTCTCTATGAACCGGCCTATCACGACCTGGAATTCCTTAGCGCTGTCGACTTCAACCATCTTTCCGCCTGTAGTCCTCGAGTATGTCGAACCTTATGCCGCCGTCGGAGGACGAGTACCTTGAGCGGAAGTACCTCAGGTACACCACGCCCGCGAACTCCCCACCCGCCTGGAAGAACGCCCTGAGGAGGTTCAAGAGGACGTCCGGGGCGTAGGCTATCTCATCGGCGCCGAAGCCGCTCTCGAGGGGACCGCCCTCGGCGAGGAATCCGGAAAGGTCGTACCGCGCGTCCGGAAACTGAGGCAGGTTCACGGCCGAATAGCAGCCCCTGCCGTCCGGCCTGAAGGTCGCGAGGCCGAGCCGGCCGAGCGCGGACAGCGCCTGCGCGTTCTCCGCGAGCGCCGCCTCCCCGGCGGGGTCGAGGCTGTCGTAGATGATTTCGCCCCGGGAGAACACCCATGACAGGAGCCTGACCGCGGCCTCGTCGAGTTCGAGCATCCGCCTAATGATGTTCGACGAGCGCAGCTGGACGTCCTTTCCGCCGATGCCGCGGTACACGTAGTAGATGAGGCATGTGTTCAGGTTGATGTAGAAGAGGTTCGAGTATTCGGCGCCCTTCACGCCCCCCCGGGTGAGCCGGAAAACCCCGACCGGGGTGAAGCGCCCTTCGACGGCGTCCAAGCGCTCATCCGAGCCGAGTATCCCGAGGAAA
>JBFYKH010000031.1:0-5520 GCA_041306075.1 Candidatus Altarchaeota archaeon | reverse complement strand
TCATCGCCGCTTCCGACGCCGAGCGCCTTCAACGCGAGGAATATCCCGGCCGTCCCGGACGTGACCGCGACCGCGTGCTTCGCCCCGGTGAGCCTCTCTATCTTCTCCTCGAAGCGGGCTGCGTACTCGCCCTCGTTCGGGAAGTTGCCCTCCAGGACCCGCCTCAGGAGCCTGATTTCCAGGGCGCCCATCTTCGGCCGCCACCAGCCGACGCTCTTGCGTTTCATGCAGTCACTTCCCCGGGGCAAGCAGCCTCTCAAGCTCCTTCGCCTGCCTGAGCACCCTCGCCTTGTTCCTCCTCCCCAGGGGCCGTATGGGGGAGCCTCCGTAGACCTTCCACGGCTTGAACCTGTATCCCGCGGGGACGAAGCTCACTGCCCCGACGACCGTCCCGTCAGGTATCGTGTTGCCCGGCATAATCACAGTGTTCGCGCCGACGCCGCACATGTCCCCTATGCTGACATCCCCGGCAATCGGCTTGTCGCCTATGTCCACTCCCGCGGGTAGGAGGACTACGAGGTCGTTGGCGAAGTCGTTGCTCCTGCAGAATATCCTCGCCCCGGACGAGACGCTCGAGTAGTCTCCGAGCCTGAACGTCATGTCCCTTCCACCGGCGACGGTGCAGCACGAGGCGATGTGCGAGAACCTGCCGACCTCCACCCTCGTCGAGAAGTAGGAGTAGTCGTCGACGACCGAGTATTCGCCGACCCGGAAGTGCTCCGGGTACCTGACCCTCGAGCTCTTTGAGACGATATGTTTCATCTCAGCCGGCCCCCGTGACCTTCCAGAGGTCGACGACCTCCTTCCCCCGGGGCATCTTCAGCCCCCTGTACGCCTTGTGGGGGACGGCCACGATTATGACCTGGCACTCCCTCACCAGCTTCTCCTTCTTGACGAACGTCGGGTCCTTCGCGTACTCGTCGGAGTAGTAGACGTCGGCGCCGTGGAACCTGAGTATCTTCCCGAGCTTGTAGCTGAGGGAGTCCCTTATGTCGTCGATGTCGGCCTTGAAGGCCATCCCGAGTATGCCGACCTTCGTCCTGGAGAGGTCGTGCCTGCCGCGGAGGTCCTCGACTATGTAGTTCGGCAGCCCCTCGTTTATCATCATCGCCGCGTGGCCGAGCATGAACCTGTTGCCGCTGAAGGCGGACAGCTGCATGGTGTCCTTGAGGAGGCATGGCCCCGCCGCGAAGCCGGCTCCCGGCACGTCGGCGGCCCGCTCGTAGCCCTCCCTCATCAGCGCCCTCACCCTGTCGTAGTCGACTCCGAAGTCCCTGGCTATCATGTGGAACTGGTTGGCTACCGCGAACTGTATGTACCTCCAGGCGTTGGAGTACAGCTTCACGAGCTCCGCCTCCCCGATGTCCGCCCTCAGCACCTTCGGGGAAATCCTGCCGAACAGCTCCGCCGCATCGTCCTGTGCCTCCCGGCTCATGCCGGCGACTATCTGCGGCAGCTGCCTCAGCTCCCTGGCGGCGTACCCCTGGACTATCCTCTCCGGGCAGTACGCTATCCTCCAGCCTTTGCCGGCGGCCTTCAGCATCTGGGCGCAGGTGTGCGGGTACACCGTGCTCCTGACGACTATTGTCTGGCTTTTGTCGAGGTGCCTGAGGAGGCCCTTGAAGAAGTCCAGGAACTGCCTGGTCTTCGGGTTCAGGTACTCGTCGACCGGCGTGCCGACGGCGATGACTACGAAACGGGCCTTCGAGACGTCCGCGGGGTCGAGCGTCACCTTCAGGCTGCCGTCCTTAAGCACCCTCCTGAGCATCGGCTCTGCGCCGTATTCTATGAACGGGAGCACGCCCTTCTCTACGAGTGCCTTCTTCTCCTTGTCGACGTCCTCTAGGAGTACCCTGAGCCCCGACTCCGCGAAGACTATGCCCAGGGGCAGGCCGACATGGCCGAGCCCCCCAACGATGACTACATCGTACGGCTTCACGCCGCCCTTGGCCTTCATCCTAAGTCAGTATATGGATGGAGTTGGCCGTTAAAAAACTCCGGCCGCTCAGAGGAGCCTGCCACCGGCCGAATGCGGGTCGTAGTCTATGTCCCCCCTCTCGACGCCAAGCTGTGTGAGGGCCGATATCGCCATCCTCCCCTTCTCGCTGTCTTCAGGGCAGTCCATGTGGAACTCACCGTATATCGTCCTAAGCCTCACCCCGTCCCTGTAGACCCGCTCGGCCCCGTATCTCGTCTCCCACACGTCCGGCTTCTCTCCCCTCTCCCTCAGCTTGTGCGCTATATACGTGGCCACCTTCCCGGCGGCGTTCAGGTGCTCGGTGCCGGCGGCGTAAATCGTCACTCCGCCCCAGGCGTACACCATGGGCCTGTTGCCACCCTTCTCCGTCGGCAGCCGGTCCAGCGCGACAATATCCTTCCGCTCCCCGAGCTCCTCATGAACCTTCAATTCGTAGGAGCCGTCCACGATGTGGTACGTGCCGTCCGGCTTCTTCCTCTTTTTCTCGGCGGCCTCAGCCTCCCAGTCGATGCTCTTCTCGGACGTCTTGATCAACAGGTCGAAGTATTTCCTCCCAGTGCCCCCCGAGGCCCTCCATATCCCCAGGCCCTTCCTCTCCAATTCCGCGAAGGCCGGCAGGAGCCGCTCGAAGTCCCTCTCGAAGGGGGCGGGGTCCTCATCGGAGAAGTAGACCTTGAAGACGCCGCCCGCCTTTATGGCGTCGAGCCTCCTCCTCTCGGGGGGCTCCTCGTGCCTCCTATGCTCCTCCGAGATGTAGGCGGCTCCGGCGGACGCGAAGGAGCCCTCGTGTCTTTCGCCCCTCGCCTTGTGGACCGCGATGACGTCGTCTATGAGCCCCCTCACGAACCGGCCGGCGTCCGGGACCGACAGGCCATTCAGCTCCTTCTCGTCGCCGGCGACGAAGACGGAGCCTATCGTGTCCCCGTACTTCCCCCTGACGTAATCTGCAGGGTTGAACTCCCCACGGTGATACTGCTCGAACCCCTCCCTGACGCCCCTCACGACCTCCCTGCATTCCTTCAGCGTCCTTGCCCACGCCGTCAGCCTGTCCCTGACCATCGGGTTGCCTGCGAGGGCGCCGAAGTTTTTCTCCGTCAACTCGCTCTCCGCCGGCCCGTCGAGCCTCTGTATGTGGAACAGTATGTCGTGGAGCCTCTTCCCGGTCAGTTCCGGCGTCTCAGCGAGAGTGTTGTTGAACCTGACCTTCCTCAGCTCGCCGAGGGCCCCGTCTATTATCCCGCCCTCGCGCCTCCACCACGGTGTGTCCGCGAGACCGCCCTCCTTCTTCAGGTACTCGATGGCCCCCCCGACGTCCGCGACGATGTTGCCCGCCTCCTCCGCCACCCTGTGGGCGGCCTCCGCGGTGTACGTCGGCTCCACGATGAGCGGGTCGTACGACTCCAGGAACCCCCTGTCGTCGCGCCCGCCCCCGGACGCTATCAGCATGACCGTGTCAATCTTGTCGACGAGGCCTCCGAGGCCGTCGAACTTGAAGTGGGTGAGTATCGGCACCACCGGCTGCTTGAGCTCCCCCTTCCTCGCCTCATAGTCGTCGAGCAGGGCCTTCGCCCCCCTCGTCTGGTAGCCGTCCAACTGCACCTTCAGGTCCGCGACCGCCGGCGACATCATCGACGCCGTGTTGACGACGATGTTGACGTTCTTCCCCGCTAGCCTCTTCATCAATTCGACGCCGCTCAACCCCGGCATGTAGAGGTCGAGGACGACGGCGTCGTAGGGTCTGCCGTCCGCGACGGCCTCCTCAATCCTTGCGAGCGCAGCATACGGGTCGGTCTCCACGTCCGCCTTCCCGTAGAGCTCACCGAGGTCGCGGCCAAGCCTCTCGGCGGCCCTCCTGTTGTCGTCGACGACGAGCACCCTCCGCTTATCATGGAAGTCCCTGAGCCTGTCGGCCGTCAACCCGGCCTTCACGGCCTTCGGCGAGTCGATGTCGAGCGGAGCCTCAAGCTCGTGTGCGGCCTCAAGCCTCCTTGTGACGACGGCCATAGCATAAGGAACTCGGAATGACGCGGTAAAAAGTGCGTTCGCCGGAGGATGCGGGCCCCGCCTACGGGCCCCCCGACCTTTTCAGTTCCTCGTTGACGGCCTCTATTATCCGTTCGGCGAGGTCCGGTTCGTCCTTCCTTATCGAGCCCGCTATCACGCCCCTCCTCTTCAGCTCGTCGGCCTTCTCGCGGTAGGGCAGTGGGTTGCTCGAGTATATCAGCATTATCATCGGCTTCCTGCCGGCCGCCTTCTCCCTCCTGTATATCTCCTCCACGAGCTCGAGGCCGTTCATCCTCCCGAGAAGCTCGATGTCCGAGAGGATGACGTCCGGCGGGGCCGTGCCCAGCTTCGCGTTCCCGTAGACGACCTCAAGGGCCCTCTCGGCGCTCGCATACGCCCCTTTGCCCTCGAAGTTGTCCTCCTGCCAGTTCGTGGACCTGAGGATATGGTTCGGCCTGTACGGTTTGAGCCCATTAGAGAGCTGGAGCGCATCCATCAGGTACCTCTGGGGTATGCTGTCCTCGACAAGAAGCAGCGTGGCCTCGCGGACTAGCGGCGGCAGGTGCCGCCCCCCAGAACCCAGCATCTTCTTGACCGGCCCCTCGAACGCGTAGATGTCCTGGAACTGGTTGAAGGCGTGTCTGCCGTCGGTGAAGAACCTGGATTTCCTACCCGAGGCCCTGGCGTACTCCGTCTCCCGGTTTATGTCGGCATCCACTACGTCGCCTATGTCGTTGTATCTCCTTCCTATCTCCCAGGCGTTGAGCCAAATCTGGAACGCCCTCGCCGGGGACTTCTCCGCGGACCTCTCAACCTCCGTTTGGAGCCTCTTCACGAATCCGGTGAAGTCGATGAATATGTCATGGTCGGGATATGCGGCCTTGACCTCATCGTACTTCTTTTTTTCTCCGATGAACCTCGACCAACCGGTCTTGTCGTACATCCCGATGAACATCTCCTTCACCCGCTTGTCTTCGGGGCTCTTTGCCTTCAGGTCGGCGTCCAGGAGCCTGCCGAAGTTCTTGTGCAAAAGCGGGCGCCTTATCAGGTTGCCTATCGGGTCCGTCACCAGGAATAGGACGTCCTCCCGCGTGAACTCCCGTAGGGGTTCCTTCAGCGTATTCCCCCTGAAGAAGCTGTAAAGGGGGCCGAAGGTTTCGGCGGATTCGGTCAGCCTCTCGGGCGGCAGTTCCATCAACTTCGCTACAAGGGGTTTGAGGTAAGTCCCCATCCTCGTCTCGCCCCTGAGGACTCTATTTCTTATGTCTTCACTGTCAAAAGGCTTCCTTGCGGCCTCCATCGGCTCAGGGATTTCATCGCCGCCGCTCGCAGCCTTCTTCCTCTTCACAGCCATGTTAGACGACTGGAAGGCATCTAATTTAACCTATAATTCCAGTTCCCTCTTCACCTTCTCGGCCGTCTTCTCGCCGATGAGCGCTGCCAGTTCGCTCCTGGGCGTCGCCTTCAGTTGGAGGACGGTCTTCACGCCTGCGGCGTACAGTTTCCTCGCCCTTACCCGGCCTATCCCGCGGACGCTC
>JBFYKH010000030.1:0-19351 GCA_041306075.1 Candidatus Altarchaeota archaeon | reverse complement strand
ACATCGGTGTCGCGCGTGGAGTATTTTGGTCTTTGTCGAATATAAGGTTTCCGCCCAGCTCAGACGGACTCCACCTTCTTGACGGACGTAATCTCCTTTTTCAGCGCATACTCTATGGTGTGCTGGAGAGTCATCTTGCTCATCGGGCACCCGTGGCATGCGCCGGTCAGCCTGACCTTTACCACGCCGTCCCTGACGTCTACAAGCTCCACGTCTCCGCCGTCCATCTTCAGGAGCGGCCGGACCTTCCCAAGCACGCGTTCTATCTCCTCTTTCATTTTGTTATCCTAACACGGCTGACATGACGAGCGGCAGCGTGACGCTCACGTCGCCGTATACCGTCGCCGTCCTCCCCTTCTCCCGGATTTTCCCCCAGCTCTTCGCCTCCCGGGCGCGGGCTCCTGACAGGCTGCCGTCGTACTCCTGCGCCGTCGTTAGGTAAATTGCGTAGTCGAGGCCGCCGCGAAGTAGGTTCACGCCTATTGTGTGGTGCTTCGATATCCCCCCGCCCAGTATTATGCCGCCGGTCTTCCTGGCGTCGTAGACTATGTCCGCCAGCCTTTGTAGGTCCAGCGTCGGGTCTATTGTGAAGTCCCTCCTCCTCTGCCTGTAGAAAAGGAGGTGCATGCCGAGCGCCGCGTCGATTACCCCCGGGCAGAAGACGGGGACCTTCCTGTCATGGCATGCCCTGAGGAATGAGCCTTCCGGCAGTGCAGAGCCCGCGGCCTGCGCGAACTCGCTCGGTGAGTGTGCGGTTTTCTTACCCCCCATCTCTTTGAAAATAGCCGTCACCTTCTTCTCCAGCATGACGTACCGCTGCGTCGGGACGAGTATGTTCCCTATCCTGTTGACCCCTCTCTTGTGGAGGCCCACATCGTCCTCCTCGAAGCTTCCGAGCAGGTAGGGCTTGTACGACCTTATGATGTCGTGGTCCAGGCTGCCTCCGGTCGTTACCACGGCATCGGCATATCCCTCCTCAACGAGCTGGGTCAGTAGGCCCCTCATGCCGGAGGCCATCATGTTAGCGGTGAACGAGAGGAACACTCTGGCGCCCTGGGACTTCATCTCGCCGATGACGCGGGCGGCTTCGGCTATGTGGGTGGCTTGGAAGCCGGACCCCCCCATCTTCGCCGAGAGGGAGAATGCGGTCTCCCCCCCTTCGATTCTGTAGTCCCTCACATATTCCATGCAAGGAGATACCATTGATTCGGGGTTTATAAGAAGTCTGTAGTGCCTAACCACCGACTCTGACGCGCCCGCACAGACCCTTCAGCACCGACACCGCGGAAAGCGCTGCAAGCTGCGAAGTGGCCGGGTTCGACGGCGAAGGGAGGTTATGGACCCTCACATCAATCTCGCCGAATGCGCCCCTGGCGTGGATCTCATGGGTGTTCGCCCTCGCCTTCG
This sequence comes from Candidatus Altarchaeota archaeon, assembly GCA_041306075.1. Classification (GTDB taxonomy): domain Archaea; phylum Altiarchaeota; class Altiarchaeia; order IMC4; family SCGC-AAA252-I15; genus JAHIYG01. The sequence continues at coordinate 17,944 of JBFYKH010000030.1, read as the reverse complement.
GGTCGGCCACCACCCTCACCCTCACCGGCCCCGAAGCGGCCAGCGCAACTGTCGCGGCGACGTTCACGTTCTTCGGGAAGTGCCTGACCGCATCCTCGGACGAGCCTTCGAAGACGACTGTCGGCTGGGTTATCAGGTCGACGTCCAGTCCGCGGCCCAGGAGGTACTTCACCCCCTTCAGCCCTGCCGGCGGCTTGGTAGTCGTCAGTGTCAACTCCTCCATGCTATTCAAGGCCGCAGCGGATATCCCGTCTATCCCGGCAAGCGCCCCGGCCGGGATGTGTATGACAGCGGACGTCCTCTCAGCCTCCGCGACCAGCTTGTCCCTGAACTTCTGGTCCAGGAGGGCGCCGACGCTCATGACCAGGATGCTTTTCCCGGCCTTGACGGCGTCCGGCGCGTACGCCCTCACCGCGTCCTGGCTCGCGGCCTCGATGACGAAGTCGGCCTTGCCTATGAGATGCGGGGCGGAGGCGGACACCTCAGGCCTCTGTTTCATTGACCCAGCCAGCGCCCTGGCCCTGCCCTCGTCTGCGTCGTACACGCAAGCCAGCCTGCCTTTGATGACGCCGGAGTCGAAGGCCCTGGCTATCTCGGAGCCGATTGCCCCGCACCCTATCAGGCCGAATCCGAGTTTCTCCATCAGTTGGATAATTTACGTCGTTTGTTAAATAAGGGTTCGGCGCCCAGGGCCAGGGCTGCCATCAGGGTTTCCCCGGCCTCGGCCCATGTCCCGGACGATGCGAGCCGCCTCATCATCCTCCCCGGGTTAGCTTGGAAGCTCCTCTGCGCCACCTCGCACAGCGCTATGATGTCCCCGCCGCTGAAGCCCTCCGGGGAATACACCGGGATTCCAACCTTGCCTAGTGTGTAATCACCCCATACGGTCGGTGCGACCCTGCCTTCGCGCACCGCGGCCTCCATCAGTCTCGTCCCCGGGTAAGGCACCGGCGGGGTGTACTGGACGTCGTCGGGCTCTATGTAGTCCATGAATTCCCGGCCAGCCTCCATGGTCTGTCGCGTGTCCCCGGGCAGGCCGAGCATCATGTAGGCCCTGGTCTTTATGCCGGCGTCCCTGCACGACTCGAACGCCGCCTTTATCGTCCCGTCGGAGACGCCTTTCCCCGCGTAGTGCCTAACTTTTTCGTCGCCGGACTCGACCCCGAAGCTCATGTGCATGCACCCGCACTCCGCGAACCTGCCTATCATCTCCCCGTCCACCATGTCCGCCCTCGTAGTGCAGGCCCACGGGACCCCGTACCCGGACATGAGGCCGGCCACGCCCAGCGCATAATCCCTGTCCACACTGAATGTGTCATCGATGAAATCGATAGATTTTGGTTTTATCCCAACCAACTCCTCCAACTCCGACCGCAACCCGTCCAGGCTCCTCCTCCTGTATCCGCTGCCGGCCATGCAGCAGTAGACGCAGCCGAAAGGGCATCCCCTGGACGCGGCCACGGGGACGAACGCGTAACGGCCCCCCTTGAACAAGTGGCGTGCGGGATGGGGGAGGGAGTCGATATCCTGGACCGGCGGGCACTTGACGACGCACTCAGACCCCCCCTGAAGGCAATACTCCCTGAAACTGTATTCCGCCTCGCCTATGAAGCGGACGTCCCCCCCAATCAGCCTCGCATCCTCGGGGTCGGCTGTCACATGGGCGCCGCCCGCGGCAATAGTGGAAGAGACCCCCCTCCCCCTCAACGCCGACACGAACTCCCTGCAATACCTGGCTGAGGGCGTAGTGACCGACAAACCCACGATATCCGGGGGGTTGGAGGCCACCCGGTCGGCCAACTCATCGGGCGAGTGCGGTTCTACGTTGCAGTCTACGACATCAACCTCCAAGCCCGCTTTAAGGAGCGCAGAAGCCAGATAAGCGGTTCCGAGCGGAATCGTCGTATAATACCTTCCGCCCCTGCCCGGGACCTCGCCGAAAGGCGCTGCCACCAGCACCACCCTCCGGCGGATACTGGAAGCCACCCCCCCTCACCCGTAGCTCTTGTCCGCGGAATCCCCGCTCACATTGTTGGCGGCGTCCTTCCCCATGCCGTTGTACACGCTGCCGTAGCGCTCCTGAAGCTGATGCTCTATGGACTTCGACTCCCTGAGGCTCTTCCTGATGTGTTCGGCCTCGATGTACTTCGTCCCCTCGACCACGGCCAGGTCCCCGGCCAGCCTCACCGCACCGCCCAAGTCCCTGAGCCTGAGGGTCAGCGAGTTCTTGGCGCCGTCTACGGACTCAGCCCTCCTCCTCGCCTCCTCCACGATTATCCTGACGACCTCCGCCGTAGCGTGCGGTATCCTCCCGTCCACCACTATCTCCTGGGCTATGAACTGGAGTATCCTGTCGCGGTTGCCAGGCGTGTCCTCCATGGAAGCCTCAAGCAGTATCTCGTAGCCGTTGCCCACAATCCTCGAGCGCAGGGGCGGCAGAATCTTCGGGACGTCGATTATGTTGCAGGCGCCGACGAAGAGGAAGTCGCACGGCACCCCCTCGACCTTGACCGACGCCCCGGCGGACTGCGGATTCCTCCCCGTGATGGGGAAGTTCTTTTCCTGCATCGCAGTCAGTATGTAATTCTGGAGGTTGTCCAGGTGCGGCAGCTCGTCGATGAACAGGACGCCCTCATGGGCCTCGTGTATGGCGCCGGCTATCACCCGCAGGTACGCGGGCGTCCCTATCTCCGGGTGCATCCCATAGGGGTCGTGCCTGACGTCGCCGAGGAGCTCGACCTCGCTGGCCCCGCTCATGTGGACGAAGTTCTTCCTGTCGAGTGGGACGATGACGTGGCGGAGCTCCTTCTCGCCGACCTTCCTGGCCTCGTCTAGGGCCTTCTGGTCCATCACCCTCACCTTCCCGTCGGCGAGCCGCTGGTAGAGTATCACCTCCTCCTGGCCGCCAGGGCTTATCCTCGTGGTCTGCACCTCGATGTCCGGCTTTGCTGCGCCTAGCTCGAAGACGTCAGTCAGCATGTTGTTGAGCGGGTTCTGTTTCCGGCTCTTCATGAGCTTTCCCGCCTTCCCGGCTCCGCACTCGGGGCACGTCATGTACTCTGAGCCGCTGAGGGAGCCGCAGCTTGGGCAGCGGAAACCCAGGCGCTCGGCGACGAACGACGGCACCTCCATGGGCGAGACTATCCTGCCGAGGACCTGCCTCTCGCTCGCTGCCCGGGACTCCAACTCCGCCCTCCCCTTCACCTCCACGAGGGGCTTGTTGGGGTTCTTGGGGTTGTGCAGGACGCTTACCTGATGCTCCGGCTTCGGGAGGCTGTGGGCCATGGCCTGCGCGAGCATGCTCTTGCCCACCCCCGGCGGCCCCACGAGGAGCAGGTTCCTCCTCTGCCTGACAGCCACCCTCACCTTCTCGATGGCCTTCTCCTGGCCTATTATCCTGTCTATCGGGTTGTCAGGTATCGGAACCTCGGCCGTAGACTTTATCCTGGAGAGTAGCATGTCCACTAATAAGAGTGTGCGCGCTCGTTAAAATACGGGCTGCGCGCCGCAAGGCGCGCAACCTGGAAAGTTAAGAACCCCGCAGCAAGCTGCGGGGTATGCCTGTCTGAGCAAATCAGACCCTTGGCGCGTCCTGGCCTTCCGTCAGCACGGTTATTCCGTACGTGCTCTTTATGTCCGCGGCGGTGTTGACTCCTATGAGCGCCTTCACCTTCGCGCGGCTTGCGGCGTCCACCAGCCTCTGGGTGATTATCCCATCGAGGACTATGTACGTCGGCTGCACGGTCCCGAGGGTGTTGATGAGGTCCTTTATCTCCACCTCGGCCACGACCTTCTTCTCGGCGTCGTAAAGCTTGGCGTTGAGCCTCCCCTTCACGGACGCGAGCTCCGGCATCAGGTCCTGGGGGGTGGCTTCCGGCTCCTGCGGCTCCACGACCTCCCTGAACTCGTCCCTGAACTCGCCTTTCCTGCCATGGCCGTTGCGCGTCTGCTCGGTCGGCACCTTCTTCCTCAGCGCCATGATAATCTCCTTCTTGCCGAGGTCCTCGACCTCCTTCCCCGGCGGCGCCCTCGCTATGAAGTCTATGTCCGACGTCTGCGACAGCTCCTTCAGTATTATGTCGCCTCCGCGGTCGCCGTCCAGGAACGCTATCGCGGTCTTGCTCCTCGAAAGCTCCGAGACGGTCTTCGGTATGTTCGTGCCGCCGACTGCTACCGCGTTCTTTATGCCGCAGCGCAGGAGCGCCAGGACGTCCGCACGGCCTTCCACGAGTATTATGGAGTCGGACTCCTCTACCGCAGGCCCGGACGGAAGACCCTTGTAAAGGGTTATCTCCGACAGCTGCACGGACTTCCTTACCTCCTCCACGAGCTCCATGCTCTCCGGTATCTCCTCGTGCATGAGCTTCTTCAGAATCTCCTTCGCCCTGTCAGCCATCACCTTACGCTTGCTGTTTCTGGCGTCTACGACGTTCGTGACCCTGATGTGCGCGTTGCACGGCCCCACCCTGTCCACCGTCTCTATGGTGGCGGCGATTATCGACGTCTCAACCATGTCCAGGCTCGAGGGCACTACCACAGTCCCCGCGGACTTCCCGGCCTTGGTCTTGATGTCGACCTCGATCCTCCCTATCCTCCCCGTCTTCTGCAGGTCCCTGAGCTCGAGCTCCTCGCCCAACAGTCCCTCGGACTGGCCGAACAAGGCCCCAACCACGTCTGGCTTCTCAACTACTCCGTCAATCGTTATCTCCGCATATATGTTGTACTTGATTGTGTCTGCTGGCGCTTTAGCCATAAATCATCCCTCCCTTTTTCACCTGCTTTACGCTCAAGTCAAGAACACAGCGGCCTCTGCGGCGGCAACACAACCTCATGCCGCATGCCCCTATTCAACAGCGAATCTGATGAAAGTGAAATTCCTGACTTGGGAATTTGACGCTTAACCTTACGCAGTCGCGGCTTATATACCCCGCCACTGAGTCTTTCAGCCCCCCATACGCCTTAGAACCGCGCATACCTCGTCCAATCCGGCGTTTCTGACCAGGAGGGTCTTCCTCCTGGACGCCAGGCCAGAGACGATGTCGCAAGGTCCAAAGACCCCTCCAACCATCTTGAGGACCGCCTTGTTGGCCTTCCCCTTGTCGGGGGGCTCCCTGGTCCTCACGCGGACGATGCCGTCCGCAAACGATATGGATTCCTCCCGCGCGTTAGGGGCTACGTGCACGTCCAACAGGACGCCGTCCCCCTTCCTGCGGGCGGGGGCGCCTTCCATCACTGGACCGAGTTCGCCTTTATCACGTCGTCGAGTATCCTCAGGAAGGTGTTCTGCTGCTCGTCAGTCAGGCTGACGCGGCCGCCCTCCTCTATCCTGAGGTCGTTGTTGTCAGCTACGATAACAAGCCCCCTCGAGACCGGGACCCCGAAAATCTTCTGCAGCTCCGGGTTATCGTTCAGGTCGCTGATTATGTTGTCCAAGACATCCATGTATATGCCTATCCTATCCGGGTTCACGCCGGCGGCAGGTTCTCTGTCACCCATTATTTCACCTCAAAATCCGAGAATTATTGACAATATATTCGCTTGAGCCATATAAAAACCGGATGTGCGGCTGAAGACTGGCTTCATTGCCGCACAATCCCCCCGGGCTATGTGACGATGTCCGGGAGCCTGTGTTGCCTCACGGCATCCTTTACCTCCCTGGCCATCCTCCTGCCCATCAGCCTTACTAAGGCTGGCGAATGGCGCATTCGACTTCGTCGAATGCACCTGTTACTCATGACAGCTTATTCCGCTATGTGACGATGTCTGCGAGCCTCTTCAGCCTCACGGCATCCTTTACCTCCCTGGCCATCCGCTTGCCCATGTACATGGGCTCGTCGTACATCAGGTACATGTACGGGCTCTGGCCTATGAGGGCGTTGCAGCCCGCGACTATCCTGCTTGATATCTCGAACGCCACTATCTCCAGGTTCTCCCTTATTATCGTCTCCATGCAGAAGGCCCCTATTATCCCCGGCGGCGAAATCTTCTTGCTTTCGGCTACTATCCTCTCTCCTATCCCGAATATCTCGTCCAGGAGGCTCTCCCTCAGGACCATCGGGAAGTTGCCGACTATCGTGAACGACGGGCTCACCTCCTGGCCTATCTGCTCCGGGACCGGTATCCTGTAGACGCCGTCGACGCTCGACTCGTACCTCTTGTCAACGCCCATGAACTCGGTCTCCCCGGTGAGGGCGCTGTGGAAGTAGTGGGGGTAGACGTTCACGCCTATGATGTACTCCTGTATGTACGGGTTCTTGGCCTCCTCCGGGGTGATGAGCTTGCCCTTCACCATCAGCCGTATCTTCTTCTCGAACGCCTCCTCGTTGTCGACGACGAAGTATCCCTTCCCCCCCTTAGCCCCCGGGAACTTCACGAACGCGAGCCCCTTGATGTCGGCGGGGCTCTTGAATATCCTCGGCACCTTCAGTCCCGCGCCCCTCATCCACTCGTGCTGCCTCACCCTGGAAGTCTCCACGTCAAGTAGCGTCCGGTTCCCGAATATCGGCACCGCCCACTCCCTCAGCCTCTTCTGCTCAAGGTACGCGTTGAAGCTGCCGTGCGGTATGACGACGCTGTTCAGATCCCTCAGCCTCTCCTGCACGGCGTCCGTGGTGATGTCCTGGAGGCTGTCCAGTATGATGTACTCGTCTGCGAGCCGGAAGCGGCGGTAGAGCTTGTCGCGGCCCTTCGCGCAGACGCAAACGGTGCGGAAGCCCTCCTCCCTGGCACCCTTGAATATGTTGAGCGCGGAATGGCTGCCTATCGTGGCTATTGAAACCTTCTTCGGGTCGTATCTGCCGACGACCCCCGCAATCTCGCCCTCACCAACCATTAACAAATTATGGAAAAAGCCGTTTAAAAATGCTCTCAGGCGCCTAGAATCCTCAAAGCCTTCCTCCTGTTATCCTCGTCCGCGTTGCGCATGTTCGCGGCCGCCCACCTCAGCGCCCGCCTCATGCCTTCAGGGTTGAAGCCATACTCCTCCAGCAACCCTTTCTCCTCCGCCGGCTCACCGAGGAGTCCCCCGTAGCCTAACATGACACCCAACGCCATGTGCGCAATCTTCTTCTCTTCCATCACGCACCCGTCGTTTATCACGCCGCCTGGCAGGTCCATGGCGCTTCCGGTGTCGGCGACGAACCTGACCCTCCCGTCCGGGCAGACCGAGTAGTTCCCCCAGTGCTGGTCGTCAGACAGCAGGTATCCGCTCCGATGCGCCATCGAGGAGACGGAGAACAGGGTCCTCACGGCGTCGACCACTATGGCTCCGGGTTCGACGCCCGCGGCGTCGGCAATCCCCACAATCTTCCCCTCCGGGACGAGGTCCTCCCTTCCGGCCGGGCTTCGGCCGCCGACGGACAGCCTCAAGCCACCTATGTGCTCCCTGAACAGCATGTTGGTGGGGAAGCCATTCCCCGAGGACTTGTCCCTGCCGCCGTACTTCCTTATCGGGAATTCGCCGTCTATGCCGGCGAGCATCATGGGGCAGGCCATCGGAGGCTCCATCCCCCGGCTGACGAATCCGTGGTAGATGTCCACCGCGGAAACGAAGTCGCTCACCTCTATGACACCGTGCGCGAAGTCCTCGCCCGGAATCTTGATGTCAGCCGACCTGACGGCGCCGCCCTTTTCGCGCCAGCTCATCACATGGTTCCTGAAGGACTGCGGGTCCGGAGTATATGCGACGTCCACCCTCCCCCTCGTGGATATGACAATCCCATCTGTCGCTTCGGCCTTCCGCCGGCTGCTGAGCCTTGAGACTAGGGCGACGCCGTCTTCGCCTACCAGGTCGAAGACGCTGTGCGGCAGCGTGAAGCCTAGCCTCATGAAGCCCTCGTCGTAGGAATAGACTTCGCCCAGGGGGCGTTCGGCGCGGTAGACCCTGACCTTGGAGTAGGTGTCGTCCGAATCGGCCTTCTCGACCCGCCCCCCCTTCGCCCGGAAGAAGCCGAGGCCGACGACCTCCGACAGTCCGCCGTCACCCGGGTTCTCGGCGACCTTTTCCATGATAGGATAAGGGCATTACTCGGTTTAATATGTGCCGCCTAGGTGACTATCTCAGCTACTCGCTCCTCTTCGAGCGCGTCCCTTATCAGCCTTGCCGTCCTTCTGCCGGTGCTCATGTTGGTGTGCCACAGCCTTATTAAGGCTGGCGAAGGGGAGACTTCCGCTTCGCTTCAGTCTCCCTGCACGTAAGAAGATTATGTGACTATCTCACCAATCCTCTCCTGCTCCAGCGCGTCCCTTATCAGCCTTGCCGTCCTTCTGCCGGTGCTCATGTTGGTATGCCACAGGCTGTTGCCATAAGGGTGGCCGACGGCGACGTGGACGTTGGTGCCGCCTCCAATCCTCGGGGCGACGTCGTATATGTGGAACCTCAAGTCCTTGTCGACGCACGTCTGCAGGCAGAAGGCGCCTATTATGCCGGGGCTGTAGTGCTCCCTCGCGGCCTCCACGTACTTCTCTGCGAGGCCGTATGCGGCCTCGAGTAGGCTTTCCCTGAGCGTGGCGCTGTTGTGGCCGCAGACGGTGTACTCCGGCAGCCTCTGTTTCTCGTTGAGGGACAGCTGCTGCTGGGCCGGGAGGCGGACGTGGCCGTCGAGGCTCGACTCGAACCTCCAGTCGACGCCGAGGAGCTCTATCCTCGGGTGCTCGTCCTCAAGCGGGTTGTAGAAGAAGTCGAGGTTGAAGACGGGGCCGATTATGTACCTTTCGATTCTCGCCGCCTCCAGGTCCAGGGCGGTTATGACTCCCTGCTTGATGAGGCTGCCGGCCTTGATGTTGTACTCCTCGAAGCTGCCCGCGGTGAAGAATCCGCGCTCGAGCTTCTTTTTCGCGTGGTGCAGCTTCACGACGACGAGCCCGTCGATGTCCTCCGGTTCCTCCACCCTCTCCGGGTACGGGAGGCGGGCCTTGTCGAGGAGCCAGTAGTAGCTCTTCTTTTCGCTGCGTTCCTCGGAGCGCAGGAGGCTCCTTGAGCCGACCATCGGCACCTTGAACTCGTTCTCAACCGAGTCGATGCTCAGGTAGGAGGTGAACGACCGGTTCGGGACGAAGAGGACGCCGTCCTGGCGCATCAGCTCCTGCTCCTTCTCCTCCAGGATGTCCTTGAACTTCTCGTAGACCCTCGCCTCGTCGACGCAGCCGCGGATTACCCTTCCTCCCTGCCTCCTGGCCTTGTTGTAGGCCGCGTAGGTCTTCTCCCTGCCGCGCTGGCAGTAGAGGACGGTCCTGAAGCCTTCGGAGACCGCGCCCTCGGAGACGTCCAGTGCGCTGTGACTGGCCAACACCCCAACTTTGACGGCCCCCCTGCTGTAGCCTTTTGCTATGTCCTGGATGATTTTACGCTCTATCAACTGTACACCCTTCGACTACAGGCTATTTATACTCTACAAATAAAAATCCTTTCATGTCATCTATGGAAAAAAATGCAACCACCACAGGCTTAGGCATTATTGTTGTGGCTTCAATAACCCTTTCGATTATATTGTCGGTTTCGGCAATGACAATCACGACCACGACATCAACATCGACCACGGCGGCTTCGACGTCGACGGTGACATCCTCCACAATCCCACCCGATGAATGCACGTGCCCAGAGGTAACCGTAGAGTGCACTACGGGGGATAATACTGAAATGGTATTTCCCGACTGCATTCTCAGGGTTCCTGAGAGGGTGTGCGTTTCATTAAACCTAGTCAACGGCGTGACATACGAATTATCCGTGCTTTCACAGTCTATCGTGTGCGACAATACTGCCACGATGGCCAATTCAGCAGATGTCAACAGATGCTGCTACGTTAAACACGAACTCGAGCATGCCTGCCACGTCGACCCCTTAAACGAGGTGAATGCCAAGTGCAACGAGGAGGCGGCCAACAACGTCCAGGGTGAGTGCTATGTGTCCGCTATTAACTACTTCTGCGGGGAGTATGGGATGTGGGGTGAGAGCGACTGCAGCGACATGTGCAATGACCTATACTACACGGCGTTGAGCAACACATACGACTCGTGCATGTGCGAGAAGATCCAAGCCAACGGGGGGACGACACCGTCCGCCTCAACGGGCGACTGCTGCGACTGCGTAAACACTTGCCTAAGCAGCGTCTGCACGGTCTCGGCAACTCTTCCATCCGTCTGCATAACCGGGGGCTTAGTCAACATAAACCAGGACCCGTGCCTGTCGCTAGACTATCACAGCTGCGACTATTACGGTGGGCCTGGAACATTCAACTATGATAATGACTGTACCACTACCACGACGACCACAATACCATCGACTTCCACTACGTTCGGCGGCGGCTCGTCGTCAACAATACCAACGTGAGCATCCGCTCAACCCCCCGCGCTTTCATTCGCCACGGATTCGTAGAGCCTCCTGACCTGCCCGTCCCCGGGCTCAAGCTCAAGGTACCTCTCCCACAGGCCGGCGGCCCGCTCGGCCATACCGGACCTGTAGTATATGAGCCCGAGATTGAAGTACGCGTTCGCATACCCAGGGTCGGACTTGAGTATGTCCGCGTAATGTCTCGCCGCATCCTGGAGCCTGCCCTTCTTCATAAGCGCCCCAGCGAGGTTGGCCTTCGCCATCAGATACGAGCGGTCGAGCGCCAATGCCACCTCATACTCCCTCAGGCCCCCATCATCGTCGCCTGACATGGAGAGGGCGTAGCCCAGGTTGTTATGTGCCTTCGCGCTGTCCGGGCTTATCCTCACGGCCTCACCGAACATCATCGCCGCCCCGGTGAAGTTCCCAATCGAAAGCAGCAGCGTGCCTGCGTCGTACCTGAGGTTCATGTTGTCCGGAACTATGGCAGCCGCGTCCGAGTAGAGCCTCAAGGCCACCTCCGGGTTCCGGCTCCTCTGCCACTCCGCCATCCTAACATAATACGTCACCCTTATGTTCCGTGACATGTAGTCCATCCGTATCGTCGAGTTCCAGACCTGCCTCGTGTCATAGAGCCCCCACCAGTCGCGTTCCGGAATGGTCTCGTTCTCAGGCACGACCCGGTAGAGGAGTCCGGTCTGCTGGAACCAGTAGCCCGGGTACTCCACGTCCGGCTTGAACGTGTAGTAGACCGGCCTGCCGCCCTTGACCATGTCGTATTCGACGTCGTATCTCCTCTTGTCGTGCAGGCCCTCCGGCAGCCAGAAATAATCCCGCCCATAAAGGTCGTGGCTGATTATTCCCTGGCGGTCGTAGACGCTCACGTCCCCCCTCGCCTTCTCGACGAAGAGAAGGTACATCAGCGGCATCACGGTGTTGTCCCCTTCGGCGAACACGACCCCGCCCTCGTCCACCGTCCTCAGGACGTTCGCCGCATAATCGTATGCGAGGAGGTTCCCGGACTTGTCGCTCAGGCCATAATTCGCGGCCAGTGCGCTGCCGCACACCACGGCCACGAGTGCGACGGCCGCCAGCCCGCCAGCCCCATTCCTCCTCAGCAGCCTGACAGCGTCCGCGAACCCGTAGGAGCTCCACACCGCGAACACCATTATGCTCGGCATGAAGAATGTCGTCACCTCAAGCGACACGTCATTCAGGAACATGGTGTAGACGAGGTCTGCCGCCGCCATGACGGCGGTGAAGTTGAGGAAGACACGGTTTCTCCCGCCGTGCGCGTACAGGCCGTATGCCGCGAACGCGCCGGCGACGGAGTACTGGCCCAGGAGGTACCGCAATATGTCGAGGAACCTATCCGCGTATCCGGACGCCGTGAGGGTGAGCACCACCGTCTGCCTGTGGACCGAGCCCGTGACGTGCCTGAGGAAGCCCTCCAATGTGCCGGGGTCGCCCCAGACATAAGGGGGGTTGGCCCACGCCCGCAGGGGCACGTACAGGTAGAGGAGTAGCGGAAGAGAAAAATACATGGCGACGCGCCCCCACCCCACCCCCTTTGGCCTGGATTTCATGCCCGACGACAGCAGGTACAGGTAGGCTGGGGCGTAGAGGAGCATCGTCAGATGGTTCGTCAACGCCAGGCCATAGGCTGCCGCGAAATAGAGGAGCGTCCTTTCGTCCCTCCCACTCCTCCACCTTAGCGCAAGCCACGTCAAGGCCGCGGCGAAGAGCCCGTTGAGGCCGTAGACCTCGGCGACCGTGGCCTGGTCCCAATAAGCCTGCGAGAACGCGACGAGGAGTCCGGCTGCGGCAGAGGCAGGCCACGACTTCACAAGGAGCCTCGCAATCATGCACGCGAAGACGGCTGCACCTGCAGCGAAGAGCGCCCCCAAAACGTTATACCTGTACGCGACGTTGCCGTACGCAATCAGGGAGAAGGCTTTTCCGAGGAGCATGTACAGGGGGTAGCCAGTGGGGTGGGCTACGCCCATGGTGTACGACGCGGTTATGAAGTCCCCGCTGTCGCCAGCATAGACCGTAGGGCATAAAGTCAGAATGTAAGCGGCCAACGCCGCCAGGAACACGGCCGCGCAGGCCAGCAGGCCGTCACCGAGCCTCATCGTATAAGATAAGGCGGACGGCTAATAAACGCCCCGGCCCCTGTTCTTCTCCTTGTTGAATATAGTCTTCCCCTTCTGTATCCTCTGGACGTCCAGGGCCGCCCTGACATCCTGTCCGCCGTGGAAGACCCGGTTCAGCTCGGCAGCCAGCTCCTCGGCGCTGAGTTTGTGCTGGTTCACCGTCGCGAACCTCAGCTCCGGATAAGTCCACATCCTGCCGTGAGACATATACAATTACAAAGGCGGCCGACATTAAATACAAGCCCTTGGCGGCGGCGGAAACAGGCCTTTTTTTATTCGGGGTCTGCCATATGCTACCTATGGCAGTCACCAGGAACTCTTCCGGGGGGTTGGGCGACCAGGGCGGCGGGCCGCTCGGGAACATCGAGCCATACGCCTCCGCCGAATCGACTGAGACTAGGAGGCTGCGCGAGGGGCTGGTCGAAGCCGGATACAGGCTCGGCGAGGTCGCCAAGAGCCTCACCCGGCTCGGGCGCCCGGCGAACGTCCTGATTACCGGGCCGTCAGGGTCTAAGAAATCCACCGTCCTAGGCGTCATGCGGCATCTGGTGGAGTCCTCCGGCTTCCCGTCGGAGAAGATGAAGGACGGCCGCGTCAGCACCCTCGTCAACCCCAAGGGCTCGGTCGCCTATACCGCGGCGGGCGAGGGGACCGCGATAATCTTCTGGGAGGCCACGAAGACCCTGCCGCATGGCGTGGGCGGCATAGACTTTTACCTCGAAATCGAGGGCAGCCCGGGCGCGAGGATTGAACGCCTCAGCAACAAGACCGGAAGCTACGAGTTCGCGCTCCAGGTGGTCGAGACTTCGCAGCGGGCTGAGCGGCTCAAGGACAGGGAACCGGACTTGGTAATCAACACGGACCCGCTCAAAATCGAGATGGAGCAGGGCGGGTGGGTGACCCGGGCCTTGCGGGACGGTTGGGTGAAGTCCCTTGAGGGGTCGGGCATCAACGTGCCGACAGACGAGGAGAACACCCACCTCCAGTCCAAAGTCTCAATGCTCCGGAGACTGGGCCTGGGCGGCTACCTGTCCGCCTCGCAGATAGAGTTCATCGCGGTCAGACTCAGGTCGGAGTCGGTAATCGAAATCGAAGGCGGGCGGGAGGCCGTCTACCTGCCGCGCATCAACCTCATAATAGGGGAGCGGGCCACCGGGAAGATTCCCCTGGAGCCTGTGAACGTGGACAATCCCCCGCCCCATAAAGCGGAACCCTCATCCGGCCCGGAGGAGCCATACCTCCGGCACATCCCCCCGTCCCCGCATGCGTTCTACGCCATATCGGCGGGCCCGTCCGACACACACCTGGACTCCATATCCCGCCCGAACACGTGGCTGACGACCAAACGCTGACCCACGACAAAATACTTCAGGCCGGGCGGAGCGGGTGCCGCCTCCGGCGACACACACTAACGCGACAGCAAGGCTTCTAATGCGGGCCGGGCGGGATTCTCGAAAAAGGCTTTCAGCCTTTTTTCATCCCACCCGGTTCGTGACAAAATATACTCGTAGTTTAACATCAGATTCGGGCCGGGTGGGATTCGAACCCACGATTTGCAGCTTAGGAGGCTGCCGCCATGTCCAAGCTTGGCTACCGGCCCATTTGTTTTTTTATTCTTCGTCGGCTGGTGTCGAGCGTTGGAGGCTGCCGTCACACGGACAGCATTGCTGTCCGGGGGGAGCGAACCCCCGCGGGGTTCGCGAATGTCCAAGCTTGGCTACCGGCCCATCCGTTTCGGGTAATGATAACGCCGATTTTGGATAAAAGCTCGGTCACTTGCGTCCGCCTATCGTCTTCGCGGCTGCGAGTCCGACGGCGAGGCCTGCGGCTGATGCGGCAGCCGTGACCGCGGCAATCGTGAGGAGCAGGTAGGCTATGTCGGCTCTGGTGACGTCGGAGTTGATAACCGCCATCCCCCAGAGGCCTACCATGTACCTGAGGTACTCGGACGTCACCTGGGACATGATTTCCGCGGTCTTGTCGTATATCCTGCTCGCCTCGAAGAGGTGTTTGGCCGCGTACAGTAGCGCCGCCAGGAATCCGCTGAACGCGCATGCGAGCGTCCACATTGAGATGACGAACGCCTTCATCGCCCAGCCTGCCACCCTCTTCGGGGCCTCCCCCTTCACTTCGACGTTCACGGTCCTGTGGATTCCGCTCCGTTTCCTGAGGCCGCCCACCGCTCCGAATGCGAGGCCGACTGCGGGGTATGCGGCCGTCACCAACACGGTCAGAATCACGTTCACTGCCATGGAGTACATGAACGCCAGGAGGGCGGTTTCGCCGCCGTAGTGTTCGTACGACATCCTGTATAGGGCGACGGTGTTGAGTGCGAACGCGAGGCCTCCGACGAAGAGGCCGGCGACGGCTCCGGCTGTGAGGCCGGCTTTCGCTCCCGCGCCGACTCCGCCGTCGACGGCCGCCGCCACCCTGCGGCCGCACCACGAGTATGCTGGGAGGCTTAGGAGGAAGACTGCGAGCCCCGCCTTCGCGGCCAGGGTCGCCGGGGGGCGGGTCGCGGGCAGGAGGTAGAATACTCCGGGAAGCATTATCCCCTCCGTCTCGCCGGAGTAGTGTATCAGGACGGCGGAGACGAGGCTGAGGGATATGGCGATAGACACTGGCAGGACCGTGAGCCGGTTCACCACGCCCATGTTTTTATATAGACTATTACTCAATGATAAACATGCGTTTTCTGGCGGTTCTGGTGTTTGCGGCCGTCCTCATGTCCGGCTGCCTCGGCGGGGAGAGGTACGTCTGCGCCGACGGCAAGACTGTTGTCGAGGAGGTGTCGCGCTGCCCGGGGGTCAGGATACTCTGCCCGGACGGGATGACGATAGTCGACAACAAGGCGGACTGCCCGGACTACGACTTCAACATCAAGGCGTGCGAGAACATACCCGTCACGTTCTCGGAGAGCCGCGACTCCTGCTACATGGCGGTCGCTGCGCAGAGGAACGACTACCAGCTGTGCGGCCTCGTCTCGTCGTACTCGGAGCGGCAGTCGTGCTACAGCGGGATAGCGTCGGCGACCAACGACGCCGGCATCTGCGAGAAGATAGGCTACGGGAAGAGCCAGTGCTATGCGGCGCTAGCGAGCAGGCTCCAGGACCCTGAGATGTGCGGGAAGATAACGGCGGTGTCGGAGCGGGACAGCTGCTATTCGAACCTGGTGTACAGCGTCCAGGACGAGGGGTTGTGCGCGAAGATAAGGAATCCTTCGACGAAGAGCAGCTGCTACTACAGCCTCGCCACGTACACGTACAATCCCTCGTACTGCGACGTCGTCATGAGGGTGAGCGACAGGGACAACTGCTACAACAGCGTCGCCCAGTCGGTCATGAACATGTCGCTCTGCCGGAGGGTGATGAATCCGGCCACGAGGGAGAGCTGCGTCAGGTACCTGAACAGCACTTACTCGGAGTCCGGGGGATATTATGCGAGCGCCGTCCTCAGGGGCGTCGACTGAAACCGCCTACCCTTTCGGAGCCCACTTTCCGAGCGCGTCGGCAAGCTCCCGGTGGTCCGCCCCGTATTCCTCGAGCGTCCTGCCATCCTTCACAGCCTCCACCGCCTGCCTGGCCGCCATGGCGCCCTTGACGGTCCCGCCCGGGTGCCCGTGTATGCCGCCGCCCATCTGGATGATGACGTCGTCGCCCATGAACTCCATCAGCTTCGGGACGTGGCCGGGGTGGAGGCCGCCGGAGGCTACGGGGAAAACCGGCTTCATGCCCCACCACCTCTGGGGGAGCCTGTCTCTACCTGCCGGGACGTCGTCGTAAGCTATCTCGTCGCGTATGCCCATGACCTCCTCCTGGGGGCCCTCCATCTTGCCGACTGCGGTGCCGATGTGGAGCTGGTCCATGCCGATGAGCCTGTATAGTTTCGCGAGCGCTAGCATTGTGATGCCGTGCCTCCTGTTCCTCGTGAGGGCCGCGTGCATCGCCCGGTGTGCGTGGAGCACTAGCCCCATGTCCTCGTCGGCCTCCCGGACCGTCTCTAGCGCCGAGGGGCCTATGGTGAGGACGTCGACCATCGCGTATGTCCCGCCGCATTTCTTCACGTACTTCATCCTCCTGAGCATCTCGTTGGTCTCGGCTGTGACGTTCGCCATGTAGGCCTTCCGCTCCCCCGTCTCCCGCTCGGCCTTCGCGAGCGCCTTTAGGGTGAGCTTCACTCTCGCGTCGAACCGGTTGAATCCCTGGTCTGTGAGGTTCTCGTCGTCCTTGACTATGTCGCAGCCGCCGACCCAGGCTTCGTACGCCACCCTCGCATGGTCCTTCGGGGGTAGGCCGACCTTCGGCTTGATTATGGTGCCGACGAGCGGCCTGTCATGGATTTTCAGGAGCTTCCTCACGCCCTTTATGCCGTGCTTGGGTCCCGGGAACGATTTCACGTACCTCTTCGGCAGCGTCATGTCGAGGAACCTGAGGTTCTCCACGGCCTTCATCCCGTATATGTTCCCGGTGACGCTGGACATGAACTGTGGGACGCTGCCGAGCTCGAACAGGCCGATGGGGTAGGCGACCTTCACTATGCCCGCCGCCTCGTCGATGGAGAATATCGTCGGCTTCAGCCTGCACAGGACGCTCTCCTTCATCGTGCACACGTCTGTCCACGTGCCGATGCTCGACTCGGCGGTCAGGTGGACCGCCGCCTTCTCGAGGCTGCTGCCTTCCGCCGGCTCCGCGTAGAACATGCAGACGACTTCGTCATCCCCTGGGCTGTAGCCCAAATCGACGTATCCTTCGGCCATGGGAGAGTATTCCCCACCGCGGTTTATATGCTCGCGGCTACAGTCTCCCCTTCGTGGACGGGATGCCGTCGCCGGTGACGGCGGCCGCCATCCTCATCGCCTTCGCGAGGGCCTTGAATGCGGCCTCCACCTTGTGGTGGTCGTTTTTGCCCTCGACCCTCAGGTTCAGGTTGAATCTGCCGTTGAGCGCGAACGACTCCAGGAAGTGTTCGATGTTCTCCTTGCTGACGTCGCCGACCCGGCGCTCGCGGAACTGGCTGAACGGAATCCTGATTTTCGCGTATGGGCGGCCGGACAGGTCCACAGCGGCCTCGGCCCTCGCGTCGTCCATGGGGACTATGGCGTGGCCCATCCTGTTGATGCCCCTCTTGTCGCCGAGCGCCTTCAGGAGCGCCTCGCCGAGGCATATTCCCATGTCTTCTACGAGGTGGTGGTCGTCGACGTCGACGTCGCCCTTCGCCGACACCCTCAGGGTGAAGCCGGAGTGTTTCGCGAAGTTGGCGAGCATGTGGTCGAGGAACCTCAGCTCTGTCCTGACCCGGGTCTTCCCCTGCCCGTCCAGGCTGATTTCCACCCGCACGTCAGTCTCCCCCGTCTTCCTCGCAACCTTGGCGCGCCTCATGGTAATCTATTCTGCGGACTCTTCTATAAAGCAGGCGTTCACGCCCCCATCACGGGCCGGTACCCGCCGTTCTCCAGGACGTA
>JBFYKH010000029.1:0-10426 GCA_041306075.1 Candidatus Altarchaeota archaeon | reverse complement strand
CGTCGTCCTGGCGGCCACCAACGCCCCATGGGACATAGACCCGGCACTCAGGCGGGCGGGAAGGTTCAGCGACCAGATATTCCTGCCGCCGCCCGACGAGAAGAGCAGGGCGGAGGTGTTCAGGATACACTCTGCCAGGCTGCCCATCGACAAGGGCATCGACTACGCCGAGCTCTCGCGCCTCACGGACGGCTACTCGAGCGCCGACATAAAGCTGATATGCGACGAGGCCGCGAAGATACCGTGGAAGGAGACCATGGAGACCGGAAAGAAGAGGCCGGCGACGATGGACGACTTCAGAAGGGCCATGGCGGCGAGGCCGTCCTCCATCACCCCGTGGTTCAGGCAGGCGGACAGGGAGATAAGGAAGAGGGGCGAGGACAACGAGTACCCGGACCTCATGAAGGCCGTCCAGGGTCACCTTTCAGGTAGGGAGGGGCGCAGCATGTCCGGCGAGGACCTGGAGCTCTTGAAGAGGAGGATGAGGGAGTACCTGATGATGGTCGAGGACGTGAAGGACAGGTACAGGAGCGGCGACGTGGACGAGGCCACGCTCAGGCAGCTCCTCAGGGAGTACGAGGGGAAGGTCGTGGAGTGCGAGACGAAGATTAGGATGGCGGAGGAGCGCGACGGTTAGTCACTACATCCGCCGATTCTTAGTCACTACGCCGGCTTTTTAACGCAATTACACATTAGACAACGGGCGTCAGGTTCTTAACCAATACTTGGGAACTGGCGGATGAAACACTCCGCCAGATTCCACCCAAAGGGATATCCTAATCTTCAATCACTCGGCCTTGGCTTCCACCGGCGCCGGCGGCTCGTCCTGGCTCGCGTCCTCCAGTATCGCCCTGAAGTCGTCCAGGCTTATCCTCTTGCTCGACTTCAGCTTCTGCTTCGCCTCGACCGCGATTTGCGCCTTCCGCTCGCCCTCCTTCACGGAGCGCAGCTTGGCCATCTCATCGTCGTAGGGGGCCGTCTGGGCCTCTATCGCGTCAATCTCCTTCTTGATGGCCGTGACCTTGTCGCGCAGAGGATTCACGATGTTGTACTTCTCCAGGAGCTTCGCGTGGCTCTCGTCCGCCTTCTTCCGGGTCTCGTCCACCGTCGAGTATATCTCCACAGCCTTCAGGTGGTACTTCTCGGACTCTTCCGCCAGGGCCCGTATGTCCGCTGACAGGGTGTCGGCCCGCTCGTCGAGCGACTTGATGCCGTCGTAGGTAGAGACGACCTTCTTGTGGAAGCTCGTCGCCTTCTTGGCGGCCTCCACGCGCTCCATCAGCGCGAATATGGTGTCGTAGAGCCTGACCTCCCGGTCTAGGGGGATGTCCTTGTTGAGTAGCGCGTCCATGTCGTGCTCGTAGCGGTCTATGAGGGACGCGTCCGACCCGCGCGCGGAGCGGTTGAGTTCGTCGCGCTTCTCCTTGCTGTCCTTGATGTCGCCGGAGAGCGACTTTATCCGGTCGTTTATCTGCCTGCGCTCCTCCTTGAGGGCGGCTATCTTGGCGTTCATCTCGTCGCGCTTGTCGCGAAGCTGCCGCGCCTCCTGAGAGAGCCGCTTGCAGTCGTCGTTGCCCTGGTCCCTGGCCTGACGCAAGGAAAAGATGTCCCTCTGGTGGACTTTGACTTCCGATAGGATCTCGTTTATTTCCCTCTTCTTCTTGTCAATCTCCTGCCGGAGTTCGTTTAGCTTGTCTTTGATTTCGTTCTCGTTCATGCTTTCGTCCCGCCTGCCTTTTCCAGCCAATAGCTTCGCGCCTTCTTGTGCTCCTCGACCTTGCCCTTAAGCCCCTCGTAGTGGGATTGGCCCTTGGGCTTGAACGAGGCCGTGATCTCCTTGTATTCGCGGTCTGTGTCCTCGAACTCCTTGGCGAACTTGCCCTTGCTGCCGTTCTCCTCCATCCAGTGGATGAGCTGGTCGCGCTTCTCGCGCAGCATGATAATCTGCTGGGATTTCTCCAGCTCGTCACCGTACTCGGCTATGAATCTGTCGTGCTTTTCGACAAGGGATTCGGCCAATTTCTTGGGTGTCAGGCCGCTCATGGTAGCATAAGAATAGTGCTTTCCGCCTAAAAAGCTTTATTTGGCTGAAATGACGCGGTATATGCGCTCTAAGGCCGTTATGTTCGACAAGAGCGCGGTCAGAATCACCGTATAAGTCAGGTAAACGGGGTTTAGGATGCCCAAAGCCATGCCGGCGTATAGGAGGGCTAGACGCTCGAAGCGCTCTATGAAGCCGCCGAGGCTCTTGAGCTTCTCCTCGTCCTCGATGACCTTCCGGTGGTCCGCGTAGGCGGTTATGAAGGCCGGCATCATGGCTCCGAACACGAGGAGGCATACCCATATGCCGCTTGGGAGGAGGACCTGCTCGGCGCCCTCGAGGTAGAAGAGGAGGCCGATGTAGAGCGCGAACTCGACGTAGCGGTCTATGACGCCGTCGAGGAACGCGCCGAGGTTCGAGACGCTCTTGGTGACCCGCGCCACGTTGCCGTCGATGATGTCCATGAAGCCGCTCAACGCGAAGAGGACGAGGCCAAGGGGCAGGTTCCCCGCGTAGAGGGCTGCGAAGCCGAGGGCGGCCGGGGCGAGCGAGAGGGCGGTCCACGTGTTGGGGGAAATCCCCACCCTCGCGAAGAGTATCCCTATCTCGATGTGCACGCCCTTGAACCGTTCGCGGAACCTTGACTTCAGCATCTTATGTGCTCACCAATACGCCGCCTATGACTATAAGTACCGCCCCGGCAGCGACCCTCAGGGCCTGCGCCTTGTCCGGGAGCTCGTGGAGGAGGATTATGCCGCCTGCGACGACGAGGAGGGTGTTGAGGTTGTATACCGGCGCCATCCTCGAGACGTCAGCGCCCCTGAGGAGGCCGTAGTATACCATCAGGGAGCCGAGGGCCCAGAAGAAGCCGACCGCGACGCCGACTAGCGCGGCCGCCGGCTTGAGCTGCGGCATCTTCAGCCCCGCGAAGAGGAGGTAGAAAGACGCGAAGCCGATGACGACGCCCGCCATGACCAAGAGAGCCACAGATGTGGGCTCGAGGCCCATGTACCTCTTGTCAAGTGCGACCTTCGTTGCCAGGCCCGAGATGGAATACGCAAGGGCCGCCGCGAGGCCGAGGGCCAGCCAGTTATCCATCATCTCTCTCTTTCGCCCTTGATGAATTCCTCGACCATCTCCCGGGCCACGGTGTCCGTGTACTGTATCATCGGGCTCTTCATGAAGTAGCTGGACGGGCTCGTGAGCGCACCGCCTACGCCGCGGTCGAGGCCGATTTTCGCGCACCGGACGGCGTCCACCATGACTCCGGCGCTGTTGGGGCTGTCCTCGACGTCGAGGCGCAGCTCTAGGGTCAGGGGTATGTCGCCGAAGCTCTTCCCCTCCATCCTGATGAAGCAGAGCTTCTTGTCGTGGAGCCACGGCACGTAGTCGGAGGGGCCGATATGTATGTCCTCGGCTGGCAGCTGCGTGGGCAGCTGGCTCTGGACGCTCTGCGTCTTCGATATCTTCTTGCTCTTGAGGCGGGTGCGCTCTAGCATGTTCAGGAAGTCCGTGTTGCCGCCGACGTTAAGCTGGTACGTGTGCTCGAGCTTGACGCCGCGCTCCACGAAGAGGCGCGTGAGCGTCCTGTGCACTATTGTCGCCCCCACCTGGCTCTTGATGTCGTCGCCGATGCACGGAAGCCCCGCGGCCTTGAACTTGTCCGCGCCCTCGTTCTTTGAGCATATGAAGACGGGCATGGCGTTTATCAGCGCGACGCCGGCCTTGACGCATTCGTCTGCGTAGAACCTCGCCGCCTGCTCCGAGCCGACGGGCAGGTAGCATATCGCGACCTCTGCGCCGGACTTCTCGAGCTCCTTCGCTACGTCGACGGGCTTCTGCCTCGCGTCAACAGTGAACTTCTCCCGCGTCGTGTCGCCGACGCCGTCGAGCACCGGCCCCTTCATGACCTCGAGCCCCCATTCCGGGACGTCCGAGAACTTGATTGTGCAGTTCGGCTGCGCGAAGACGGCCTCGCTCAGGTCCCGGCCGACCTTCTTCTGGTCCACGTCGAAGGCGGCTGCAAACTTTATGTCGCGGACCATGTAGCCGCCGAGGGCGTTGTGCATGAGGCCGGGTATGAGCGGGTCCTCCGCCTTCACGTTCTTGTAGTATTCGACGCCCTGCACCAGGCTGGACGCGCAGTTCCCGACTCCGATGATTGCGACCCGTATGTCTTTATTAGCCATCGTATATCTTATATTACATCATATATAAATATTTCACGATTGTAAAACAATGGCCTACCGGAACCCGATGCAGCGGCTCATGACCAACACGACCACCGAATGCCTCTGGCCCTACGTCCTCGCCCTCATGAGGGACGAGCCCGCATACGCCTACGAGATAAGGCAGAAAGTCAGCGAACGCTTCGGCTTCGAGGTCGGCCAGGTCGCCGCCTACATGGTCCTCTACAACCTCGAGGGCGGCGGCTACGTGAAGACGGAATGGAGGACCGTCGACAACAGGCAGAGGAAATACTACAGGATAACCGAAGAAGGCAGGAAGACCCTCAACGAATCATTGAGATACCTGGCGGAAACCATCGCGAAGCTAAAGAAGTGAAGCCGCAAGCGCCGCAGGCTTCGCCGCGGCCTCGGGCACCACAATCAGGTTGTACCCGAACGCCCACCACAGCACCAGGACGAGCACGATAAGGAACAGCGCCAACAGTATCACAGCGGCCTCCCACAGGGGGATGAACCTGTCGATGGACTTCAAAACGCCAATCATCGGTAAAATATACCCCCGGCAGTAATAAATAGCGGCCTACTCGTAGGGGCCGCGGATAGTGCCCGATTCAATGTAGGGTGTCGCGATTCCGCCAACTGTTATGGAGTAGGGTATCTGCACACCAAGGGAGTATACTTCTCCTAGTTTGCCGGCGGGGCAGCCCTCGACGGTGAATGCGAAGTCTCCGCCGGCTTTGACGGTAGTCTGGTTGAGTTTCAGGGGGCGGGTGCAGTTGGTTTTTGACAGCACATCAACGGCGTATGAACCGTCTTCGTTCAGTTCGATGGTTGCCCCGGCGCCGTTGGCCATAACCGACTCTAACCGTCCGTCAACGTGCATCACCGTTTGGGAGAGCCTTACCTTAAGGTTGACGAAGCCGCTCCCAAAGGTATGATACTCCGACGAGGGGGTGTTGAATATGCCCAGCTGCCAGGCGACGATGAGGACGAGCAACCCCGCTGCGGTGAGGGCTCCGACCTTCCAACTCCCGGCCCAGCCCCCCGTTAAAACCCTGAATACCGACGCCGAAACCAGGGCCGGCAGGGCGGTGAAGCAGGTGCACGCGACTAAAATCAGGAGATGCGGACTCGACGTTAGAGAACGGACAATTGCTCGGGGGATGATATGTGCCAGAACGGCCCACGTGGCGAGCGTCACCAGCACTCCCGCGGTTGCGCCGAACATACCCGCCGCCAGATAGTGGATGCGTCGCATACTTGCCTATTTTTTGGCGGTCTTCAACGCCTCTATGGCCGCCATCTTGACTCCTGCGAGGTAGTCTATGCTGGCTTTGCCGCCGGTGGAGACGTGCGTTATCTTGTCCTCCACGTCCAGGTTCCGGGCTGCGGCGACTGTGTCCCCGCCGCCGATGACGCTGAAGCACTCCGCCTGCGATATGGCCTTGATTATCTCCTCGGTCGCGTACGCGAACGCCGGCGTCTCGTAGAGGCCGAGGGCGCCGTTGAAGAAGACCGTCCCCGCGGCCTTTATCTCGGCCGTGTACTTCGCCACCGTGAGCTTGCCGACGTCGACTATCTGGTAGTCCTGCGGCAGCTGGGACAGCGTCATCTCGACGCGCTCCCCGTTCTTGTTGATTGCGACGTCAAGCGGCAGGACTATACGGTCCGCATACTTGTCGAGTATCTGCTTGGCGACGTCTATCTGGTCCACGTACTTCTTTCCGCGGATGAACTCGATTGTGGGCTCGCCGAGGCGGTAGTCCTTGGCGGCGAGGAATACGTTGGCGAGGACTCCGCCGACGAGTATCCTGTCTACGCCGCCGTCGAGGGCCTTCTGCATTATCTTCATCGAATCCTTTATCTTCGCGCCCCCGAGTATGAAGATGAGGGGCTTCCTGGGGTTCTGGAGGACGTCGCCGAGCGCCCGTATCTCCTTCTCCATGAGCCGGCCGGCCGCGGAGGGGAGCATCGTCGTGAAGCCGACCGTGGAGGCGTGGCTCCTGTGGGCGGTGCCGAAAGCGTCGTTCACGAATATGTCCGCGAGGGGCGCCAGGTTCCTGACGAGGTAGCTTGTGGCATGGACCTCTGGCGGCCGCTCCAATGCCTCCTCGCTGTACATCCGGACGTTGTCCAAGAGGAGGACTTCGCCGTCGCGGAGGTTCTTCACCATCGTCCGGGCCGCGGGGCCGAAGAGGTCGTCGGCGTACTGGACCTTCAGGCCTGCGAGCTTCCCGAGGTGCTTCCCGTGCTTCTCGAGGCTTGTGAACTCGGACTCCCCGGCCTGGCCCTGGTGGGCCATGCAGACTATGCGGGCCTTCTTGTCGACTAGCTCCTGTATCGTGGGTACGTGGCTTCTCATCCGCCTGTCCTCGAGGAACTCCCCGGTCTTCGGGTCGATTGGCGTGTTGAGGTCGAGTCGCAATAGCACCGTCTTCCCTTCAAAGTCGTAGTCGTCCAGCGTGGCTATGCCGTCTATCATGTCAGATGCACCTTCGGAATTGTGTATTTTACTTACGCCGACAAGTTAAAAACGGATGGACGCGCTCGAGGCCGTGCGGGAAAGGAGGAGCGTCAGGGATTACACCTCCGAGGACGTCGACGACGCCATGGTGCGGACCATACTAGAAGCCGGCCGGATGGCGCCCTCAGGCCTCAACAACCAGCCGTGGAGGTTCAGGGTGCTGAGGGGCGGGGAGAAGGGCTCCATCGCAGGGTACACGAAGTACGGCGGCATCGTCAAAAAGGCGCCCGTCTGCATAGCCGTGTTCTTCGACGAGCCGTCTGGCTACGACCGGACGAAGGACATGCAGGCAGTCGGCGCCTGCATACAGAACATGCTCTTGGCGGCTCACAGCCTCGGCCTCGGCGGCGCATGGCTCGGGGAGATACTTAAGAGGAGGGCGGACGTGGAGCGGACGCTCGGCGTCAGACACGAGCTGATGGCCGTCATAGCCCTCGGCCATCCGGCTGAAGCCGGCGGGGACCCGGATAGGAAGAGCCTTGATGAGCTTATCGTCTGACTATATCCTGTCCTGAAGGAGGTTCCTCACGCGCTCCTCCGGGGTGACCGTGATATCCACCTTGAAGCCGCCCAAGTCGCCTTTCGACCTGACAGGCCCCTTAAGCATGGCGTCGACAACCCTCTCCTGCACCCCCGGCTGCTGAACGTACCAGCGGTTGAAGTACGCCCGCACATCCCGGACGTCGTCAGAATCCGGCGGCATCTGAAGCCTGAGGCTCTCCTCGAAGTCGCCTGGCCGGCTCATGAGGCCTCCGGCGCCCTCCACCTGCGCCCAGGCAATCTTCCTCGGCAAGTCCTCGGCCGCCTCCTCCGGCGGCCTGGTCCTAAGCCCGTATTTCGAGGACATATGGCCGCCAACGGCCGACAGGAACTCCTCGACCTGCCTCCTGCCAGCCTCCGCCGGGACTATCAGCGTCTCGACAGGGTATCTGATTCTCTCGGAGGCCGGGTTCCCGGCGACGACAACCCGGTTCTCTGAGGCCAGCCTCAACACATCCCTTTTCAGGAAGTAGTGGTAGGCGAGCTGCTGCATGTACGTGCTGAAATCCTCCTTGAGCGACTGCTTAGGCCTCCTTGGGTCCCGGAAGTCGAGTATCGTCCCGTCATTGATGGAGGCCTCGACCTCGGCGGGCTTGGGTTCGTAGCTGCCGAACACCCTCTTCCTCAGTTCCCCTGCCTTTTGCACGAGGAGGATGTATGTTTCAGGCCTGGACTCGTTTATGTGGAGGCCTACGCCGAGGACATCCTTGAGCGCCATGGAGTAGCCTGCAAGCTGCGTCTCCCGTCCCGCCTGACCCTTCAAGGCCTCTGGCATGGGAGAATCTGGGAGGGCCGAGGTAAAAACCCGCTTTTTTCCCGGCGCTCTGTTATGTATCCCTGATGCTTGCCAGGGAGCTTGACCTCGGGGACGGCATGAAGGCCCTCCTGGAGTCGGCGGGTGTGAGGGAGCTTTATCCGCCGCAGGAGCTGGCGGTGAAGGCGGGGGTGATGGCTGGCAGGAACATGATACTCTGCACGCCGACTGCGAGCGGCAAGACCATCGCGGCCGAGCTCGGGATGATGAAGGCCATAGAGCGCGGCAGGAAGGCCGTGTACATAGTCCCCCTCCGGGCCCTCGCCTACGAGAAGAGGGAGGAGTTCGGCAAGTACGAGAGGCTCGGCTACAAGGTTAGGTTGGAGGTGGGCGACCTCGACGCCGCAAAGTACAGGAGGAAGCCGGACTTCGACATAATGGTCGCGACCGCGGAGAAGTGCGACAGCATCCTCAGGAGCAAGCCCGACTGGTTCAGGGGCGCCGGCATAATCGTGTTCGACGAGATACACCTGATAGCGTCCGACCGGGGCCCGGTCTACGAGATACTGTGCAGCAAGTTCAGGAACCTGTACCCTGGCGTCCAGGTACTCGGCCTGTCCGCGACCGTCGGCAACGCCGGCGAGCTTGCGGAGTGGCTTTCCGCTGAGCTCGTCACATCCGACTGGAGGCCGGTCGCCCTGAAGGAGGAGGTCGCGGTCAAGGGCGACGAGGGATTAACGGATGTCGTGGCGAAGAGCCTGAAGGGGGGGCAGGTGATGGTCTTCGTGAACTCCCGAAAGAGCGCGGAGGCCGTCGCGGAGAAGCTCGGCCGGGAGCTGAAGCTCCTTGAGACGCTCGAGGCCAAGGGGATTGCGGAGGGGATAGAGGACGTCATCAATCCGCCGACGAGGCAGTGCCTGAGGCTCGGCGGATGCGTGAGGTCCGGGACGGCGTTCCATCACGCTGGGCTCGTGAACGAGCAGAGGACTGCGGTGGAGAGGGGGTTCAAGGACGGCATCATCAAGGTCGTGGTGGCTACGCCGACCCTGGCCGCCGGCGTCAACCTCCCGTCGCGCACCGTCGTCCTCAGGGACGTGAAGAGGTACGCGGACGAGGGCCTCGCATACATCGACGTCCTGGAGTACAAGCAGATGGTGGGGCGGGCGGGGAGGCCCCGCTACGACGACAGCGGCATTGCGATAACGCTCGCGAAGGACGAGGACGAGGCGGACTACATAGTCGAGCATTACATCGGGGGGAGGCCGGAGGACATCGTGAGCCGCCTCGGCGTCCATCCGGTCCTCAGGTTCCACGTGCTCGCGTCCGTCGCCTCCGGTTTCACGAGGACGAGGGAGGCGCTCGCCGAGTTCATGAGGAGCACCTTCTTCGGCCACCAGTACGGGGTCAGGAAGGAGCTTGAGGACCTCCTCGACAAAATCGTCGGGGAGCTCGGGGAATGGGGGTTCGTGAAGCATGAGGGCCGCTTCCTTATGGCCACCGACGTCGGCTCCAGGGTGAGCGAACTGTACATAGACCCGCTGACCGCGCACACATACATAGGGAAGCTCAATGAGGCGGAGTCAAAAGGCATGTTCGACGCCATCGGCGTCCTAGAGGTCCTCTGCGACGCCGCCGAGATGCCGCCGCTATCCGTGAAGGGGAAGGAGGAGGGGAGGCTCTGGCAGGAGGCGTACGCCCTGGAGGGCGTGATGCTCAGGGACCTGTCCGGGTTCGGCCTCGACTACCGGTTCCTCAACAGGTTCAAGACCGCCCTAATGTTCAGGGAGTGGATTGACGAGAGGACGGAGGAGGAGATACTCGAGTCCTACGGCGTCGCGCCAGGCCAGCTGAACATGAAGCTCCAGAACCTCGAGTGGCTGTGCTACGCCGCCGCCGAGCTCGCGAGGATACTGAAGCTGAAGAAGGCGCACCCGGCGCTTAAGAAGCTGGAGGCTAGGGTCAAGTACGGCGTCAGGGAGGAGCTCGTGGCCCTCGTGAGCGTCCGCGGCATAGGCCGCGTGAGGGCGAGGAAACTCTATGGCGCGGGCATAAAGACGGTGCTCCAGCTGAAGGCGACGCCAAGGAGCGAGCTGGCGGCGCATATAGGGGAGAAGACAGCCGAGAAGGTGAAGAGGGAGCTCGAAACCGCGGTTTAATACGGCCCTTCCAGTCATCTAACATGGTCGTGAAGAGGAAGCATTCTTCAGGCGGCGACGAAGAATTCCCCAAGACCATGGAGGCCGTCAGGCCGCCCTTCGACAGCGGCGACGTGAGGGCCAGAATCCTCAGGGGGGAGACGAAGATGGGGACTTACATCAAACCCCTTGTAGCGAAGTTGATGGAACTGCCGCCCGAGAGGCTGACCGAATCCGCCGAAA
>JBFYKH010000028.1:0-31504 GCA_041306075.1 Candidatus Altarchaeota archaeon | reverse complement strand
GGGGATTAAATCCCCTCCCTTACTTCTCTTTTTCTAATTTTAACTCTCCCCGCTTTGTAAAGGCCACTACCGTATAGAAACTGACTACGTTATAAACATTGTTTCATAGTACTGACTGGGTGGTTCAGACCACTGTTCTACCAGTTTAATCTGAATTTGTAGACTACGTGCTTCTGAATCACAAAAATGGAGGAAAAAATGAAAACAAAAACGTTGGGTCTGGCTCTAGCCGTATTAGGGCTCTTCGCAAGTTACGCGAACGCAGAGTCTTATCCCTTGTATGCTGGGCAGAATATCGAGGTCGGAACCGTAGACGTAACCTATATCGGCAACCATGTGGCCGTGACGTACCAGCTAAGTGAACCTGGTTGGGTGCTAACCGAAACCCACACGCAGGTAGTCTGTAATCTTGTGGGCGTCCCTCAGTCTAAGGGTAATCCCGTGCCGGGGAAATTCGAGGATAGTGAAACCTTCAACTTTGACGATGGCATAGTCACATACACATTTGAAGATGATGTGGCCTGCTCCGGCAGTGTCGTTGTCGCAGCACACGCCGTCGTTAAAAAAGAGATTGAGCCAGCGGAACAACTCACCGAAAACTTTGCGTCAGACTTGACCTGGTCTAATGCCGTATACGCATGGGAACCAGGCCCAGCCTACCCGAATGACGGCGCAGACGACAGCTCCTGGGCGGCAAATTCCCTCTGGGACAACAATATCGACCATGCGTTCTCATCCAACGCTGATTGGATTTGGAGCAGTTACCGCGTTGTACACCCGTTGACGGGCGATATTGCAACATTCTCTAAAGTGTTCAATATCAACGGCGCTGTCGATGCGGCAGAGATGCACATCACCTGCGACAACGGATACGAGGTTAATGTCAACGGCCAAAAAGCCTGCGACGCCCAAGTATACGGCAACTGGAAGACGAGTGATTTGACCGAGACATTTGTCTCAACAAGTGGCTGGCAGAGTGTCGAGTCATGCGACATTGTCCCATACCTCGTTAGCGGGGCTAACACCATAGAAATTGTCGCAGCGAATGAGCAACTTGACGGCGGTACTTTGTCAAGTAACCCTGGCGGATGCATCTTCGAAGGTTCTATTACCTACACAGACCCGGCAGTCATACAATCTGAGACTGCCTGGGGGGACGGGGGCATGGACTTTATAGGGAAAAACTGGGCGACATACATATCCCACTCCCTAGACTGCCTAGACCTCTCAGGTGACTGGACGCTGTTGTACCTTGGTACTTGGAACCATGATGTGTCCCTTGAACAGAATGGTTGTACCCTAAGTGGGACCGGCGGATACCCAGCAGGTAGTGCAGACTACTCAACTGATGAGACCTTAGATGGATCTGCAACTGCATCCGGCATTGTGTTGCACTCGGTATATGACGGGAGCAACCCCCTGTACCAGTATACTGCTACGGGGGCACTACAAGTAGGTGGGACAATATCTGGAAACCTGGTTGCATCAAATGGTCAGGGCGGCTTCGTCATGACCCGAGCCACCTAGGAACACAAATTTCGGGGCCCCGTTTTTTTTCTGGGGCCTCGGGGGTCTTTTTTTTCTGTTTTGTTTTTGTTGTCTTTGTTTTTTTTTCCTTGTTTTCTTTTGTGGTGTGTTTGTGGGCTGGGGTACTGTTTGGTTACTGTTTGGATTATATAGCTGGGCTCGTATTTTCTCTCGGAGGATTATTGAAGACCCCAGGGATTACTGTTTTAGTGCGGCGGGCGTTGGTTGCTGACCTCCTTACCATCCAATCTGATAATCCTCCACGCCGGCTCATCGAGCTTCTGACGTGTATTGTCCCCCAGGGACGCCGAGGAGGTGAATTGTATGGGGGATAGTCTGCAGCGCATAATATGCGACCCCGAATGCGGCTTCATAGTGCAAAGCCACGACGAAAATGAACTGGTAAGCGTCGGAATGCAACACGCTAAAGACGCGCACAAGATAACTGTGTCGGCAGATGAGGCTAGGAAGATGATAAATGCCGTTTAAGCTTCTGTCCCGCGCCTTTTTATCCGCTTCTTTGCAATTGGATAACATGGGTTTGGTCGGGTGGTATAAGGAGAGGGTTCTGGCGACGCAGCGGCTGCCTATCCGGGAGTACTACCTGTTCTTCCTGAGCAAGGTGTGGGGGGCCTTCGCCGTCGGGGTCCTGTTCGCCTCATACTTCTGGTGGGTTGACTGGGCCCCGTTCGGTTGGTTTGTCCTGCTTCTCGCGCTACTTCTGGCGATGCCCACGCTCCGGGGCGTTCTAGTGAAGAGTCGGGCGCCCTAAGCTGGCCGCTGCCGGGTAGAGCCCTTCAGTCCAAACTATCTATTGGATATCATAGGCCCCTGCAACGGCAGTAGTGATTTTTATTCTACCATTCTTATCCTCGACCATGCGTTGGTGGCTGGCTGCTCTGGCGGTCTTATCCATGGCTTCTTCTGTTTCAGCTTTCACGCTCATCGAGCAGTATACGTGCTCGCAGATGCCTTCCGGGTCTTGTAGTAAGGGCACGTGCCCAGAGGGGCAGGAGTGCGGCTACCAGGCTGCCTTGAGTTTCGTGGGCGGCAGCTGCAAATGCATGGAGACGACTACGACGACCCTCAAGCGCTGCCAGGAGGACGATAAGCTCGGCAGGTGCAGCGGCACATGCGCTAAAGGCAGCGTGTGCACCGACGAGTACGGCAAGTGCGGCTGCTACCAGACGACGACAACAACCCTGGAGCCCTGCCATGAGGACGAGAAGACCGGCGACTGCATCGGCTACTGCCAGAATGGGGCGGCCTGCGACTACCAGTACGGCAAGTGCGGCTGCTATTCGCCGACGACCACCACGAGGCAGACGACCACCACGACCATCAGGACTGTGAGGCAGCCCACGGCAGATGAGCTTCTGGCTCTGCTTTCGACGACGACCACTCTCCGTGCGCTCAACCCCCTAGTGACGATTCCCGTGAGGATACGCGACGCCGACTCGGACGGCGTTTACGACGCATCTGACAACTGTCCCGAGACCCCGAACGGCCCGGTGCTCGGCTCATGCGTGAACGGCGGGAACGCCACATGCGACTCCGACGCCGACTGCGGAGAGTCAGGGTTCTGCGGCATGGACCAGCAGGACTTCGACATTGACGGCGTCGGCGACGCCTGCGACCTCTGCCAGTGCATAAGCTGCACGGAGGGCACGCAGCCGGGCGTCGACTACTACGGGTTCAACGACAAATACGGGTGCGGCTGCGACGACTCGGACGGCGGACAGAACGAGTTCGTTAAGGGCACGGTCAACAGGGCGACGCCTCCGCAGGGCGACAGCGTGCAGGCGGAGCCCACGGGGAAGCCCGGCATGATGGGGTACAGCGAACGCCCGGAGACGGGCGCGGAGACGATGGCAGCGGCAACGGCATTGGCTTCGACGTCGCCGGTGATATCGGATAAGGTGCGGCTCAAATATCCTGCGGCGTATATCGCGGCCGTAGTGAAGATTCCGCCCACCCCGCAAACCGACTATGACCCTGAGCACTACACCGACTGGTGCAAGAGCGACACCGTGGTCGTCGAATACTACTGCGACAGCGACGGCCTCCATAGCGTCGAGAAGTCCTGCCCGTACGGCTGCGTGGACGGGCGGTGCAGCTGCGGGGAGCGCGGCGACGGCGACAACCGGTTCCAGGCGGACACGCTGACGGGCGACTACTGCATGTCCGGCACAAGGCTTAGGGAAGGATTCTTCCAGGGGAACGCGTCGGCTGGGACATGTTCGCTGAAGACGAAGGACTACGACTGCATCATGGGCTGTTCGGGCGGCAAATGCGTCTGCGGAGACTCGGACGGCGGAGTAAACATCAGCGCGAAAGGCACGACGGCCCTGAACCACACGGACCGCTGCCAGAACGCGAACACGGTGGTCGAATACAGGATTACCGTCAACAACGCGACCCGGTGCATGGACACCTTCGAGAACATGGCCTGTCCGGCGGGATACGCCTGCTACGACGGCGCCTGCAAGCCCGCGAGCTGCCTGAACGGCGTCAGGGACGGCAACGAGGCCGGCATCGACTGCGGCGGCAGCTGGTGTCCGCCGTGCAGCCCCTGCGTCACGGGCGCTAAATGGGCGCCGACCGACGGCCCATGCAGGCACAAGTGGCCGACGGGCGACGGGCCTGAGATAGGCATGAACACGGGCAGCGACAGCTGCAACCTCGTGGAGGTCTGCGACAACAACCTCGACTACATAGTCGAGGACGCCCTCAGGTGCTGCGAGAACCGGGACTACGAGGCGGCGTTGACGGCGCCGAGGGAGTCGTCGAAGGAGGATTCATGCAATTGGGCGAGGACGGTGTCCGGCGTCAACTCGAACGTTAATCCCACCAGCTTCAAGAAATGCACCGCGCTCTACACGATATCGGCGTTCGGCTACGGGGCGGTGTACATGCAGGGTTACTTCACAGGGGAATGGTGCTGCTACGACAGCGACAAAATCTGCACCGCGGGCTGCGAGCGCTTCAAGGTTAGGCCGACGGCGTGGCAGATGGGGACGTCCGAGAGCTGCAAGGGCGACGGGGGAGCCCATCCGGACTACAATATGGGCGGCCACCGGTGCGAGTACTACGAGTTCATCGTCAAGTGGGGGAAGGAGGGGCATTGGAGCTCCGACACGGACTGGCGCGCTAACAGCGACTCGGTCGTCGACGTCCCGGCGCATGCGAGCATAGACCGGCTCTCCACGGGCACGTGCGTCGACTACTCGTTCGCGGTGACGACGATGCTCAGGAAGCTAGGATACTCGAAGGACGACGTCTTCTCGGTGAACGGCGAAGGCCACGGGTACAACCTCGTCAGGTTCCCGGGGGAGGCGAAGTTCCATTACGTGGACACTGTCGGCAACCGGGGCAGCGAAGTCCTCGGCGGCGCCGGATTCATACCCATAGTCAACCAGTCAGTCCCGGGCAAGCCGAAGCTCGCATGGTACGACTACTGCAGGAACATGGACGACGGATGCTCGAACGACGAGTACTCGGAGAGCGTCGGCAGATGCCCGTCCAACAACGACATATACGGCTGCGAGGGGGTGCCGAGATGAGGTATGCCGCTATACTTGTGGTCCTGCTGCTTGCGTCCAACGCGCTCGCGATAAGGATGCTGGAGGACAAGAGGCCTTCGGACGTCCCAGCGGATGCAGCTGTCAAGGTGGGGGAGTCCTTGGACGAGGACCCGAAGACGCCGCCGGTGTTGACGGACGTGCGTGCCGAGCGGACGGTGCCCCAGACTGTTTCGGCGGGCGACGTGTTCGACGTCGCAATCAAGGTCACGAACAACCACGAGGCCCCGTTGAAGATACTCGTCGTCGACCCACAGAGGGCGGGCGTCGCCTACATCGGCGGGCCGAGCCCGTACACCGTAGAGTACGAGTCCTACGTCTTCCAGATATTCAGGTGGGAGGAGACCATCGCGCCTGGCGAGACGAGGACGTACTCGTACAAGATCAGGGCCGGGAGCCCCGGCACGATAACGTTCCCGCCGGCGTCGGTGAACGACGACTACGGCAACGTCTTCGAGACTAGGCCGGCGTTCACTGAAGTCCGGTGCAAGCCCGATGGCGTATGCGGCGAAGGCGAGAACAGCGTATTCTGCCCCGAGGACTGCAAGAGCGGGGCCAGGGACGACAGCTGCGACGGTGTGGAGGACGGCGTAGTCGACCCGGACTGCCTGCCCGGAGTTGACCCGGACGAGGCCTCTTCGGCGACGGCCCTGCCTGCGACCAAGCCGTTGAACCGGGGTCGGGAGCAGGGCTGGTGCAACGCTCTAACCCTGCCGTTGTACACGCTCCTGGCGGCGCTCGCCACCAGGAGGCTTTTCTAGGAGCGTGCCGCGCCCAGGCTGTATGGCCGCCAACAGCACTAGCGTGACGGGCCAGCCGGGCCAGTACGGCATGACAGCCTCCTCGAGGCCGCCCAGTATCCTGGCTGCGGCTTCAGGGTCGATGTTCGCATAGACGACCCATGCCGCGCCCAAGACGACCAGGATGAACGGGACAATCATGACTGCGCCTTCCGCCCCGTCGCCGCTCTTGTAGACGCCGTACCCTATCATCCATAACATATCGGATTAGGGGGTTATAGCCGCTCTGAAACAGTGTCTCAGCACCATCCGCTCGGTTTGCAGCCGCTTCCGCAGCACTCCCACCCGTTCATGCAGCAGCGTACTCCGCCCCCGCTGCACTTCGACCAGTGGTGGCCGCGGGAGCAGTCCGGGCCGGGGAGGGCCGGGGCCGTCCTGGATTTGACGGTGGTCGTCGGCGCATGCTTCTCCTCGACGGTCACAGCGGCCTTCGCGCAGGCGCTTGAGCCTACGGTGTCCTTCACGCAGACGCCGAAGAAGTATTCCCCAGGCCTCGAGGGCTTCCCCTTCAGGTAGCCTGTCATGTCTACCGTCATCCCCATCGGCGGCGTCCCCTGGCTGAAGTCGTCGGACATGAAGGTGTACGGGGGCGCGCCGTCCTCCGCCGAGGCGACGCGGACTATGCACGGCTCGTCCGCCGCGCACTTTCCTCCGGTGTAGGTGGTCAGCGTCGGGGCGCTGGATATGGTCACGATGCGGAGGGTGACTTCAATGGACTCGCAGGGGTCGCCGGAGTCGGAGACTACGACGGTGAACGGCGGCGAGACGTCGCTTGTGGTGCCGCCGGCGAGGACCGGCGCCCGGCCGCTGACAACGCAGTCCTCCGAGACCATGAACCTCTCCGGGGGGGCCGTCCTCTCCTTTAGGGCGCAGCGGTAGCCGGGCGTTCCCCCGTAGGGGGCCAGGTCGACGGACCCGTATTCCCCCGTCTTCCAGAACGGCAGGACGGATACGCCCACGCCCAACGGGTCTGCCCCGGCCGCTTGCGTGTCAACGTCGCCGCCCTGCGGCGGCGCATCATCCAATCCGACGTATACTATGCCTGCCGCGACGACTACCGCAGCGAGAGCCAATCCGCCGAACAACAAGCCGTTCCACGACACATTCTATCTTTCGACTCGCGGGAAGAAAAACACCCTATTTTTATCCGGTATAGTGTATATAGGATGCCATGCTACATCGTCTGGGGAAGCTGAAGTACAGGGTAGCGCTAGTCGTAGTCCTGCTGCTCCTGGCCTTCTTCGCAATTAGGGCGTTCGACGCGTACAAGGGGCTCATGGAGAAGATGCTGTACGGGCATGCTGACATGCACTCCGTCCGCGGGTGGATGAACGTGGACCGCGTATCGAAACTCTACGACGCGGACCCTGCTTGCATCTGCGGACAATTCAACATGACCCTGGCGTCGTGTTCGCGCAAGAGCGTATGGGAGCTGAACGATGGCGGACCGAGGCGGAGGCCCCCGGACGACAGGCAGCTGTTCGAGCTCATGAGCCCGGTCTTCGAGAAGATTGCAATGTGCATGTACGAGAAGCCGCCCCCGGACGACTGGATGCGTTTCACCTACATCCCAGTCCTATACGGCGTAGATGGGGGCTGCGTCTGCACGGGCCTGGATTTGTCCGCACAAGACTGCGGTTGGATGCGTGTGTTGGACTTGATAGACAAGCGCAGGCCTGAGGAGGCGGGGACGGTCAAGGATGAAGTCTGGAGCGTCGTGCGGGGCTGTCGCGGAACCTCCGGTGGCCAGTAGTGGACTTGGCAGCCCTCCCGGACTACTCCGCCATCCAGGACATCATACTCTCATACGTTGCGGACTACACGTATCCGGTCCTGGCAGCCACCGTCCTCGTGGGGGCAATCGGGCTGCCCATGCCCAACTCCCTTGTTATACTCACCGCCGGGGCTTTGGCGGGGCAGGGTAACGCCAGCCTGTCGGCGGTCGTGTTGATTACCGCACTATTTGCCTCCCTCGGGGACAGCATCAGCTACGCGTTCGGGTCCACGATACTCAGGCACGCCCACAGGATGCCGTTCATAACCGAAAAATCCCTTGAGCGGGGTTCCGCGGCCTTCAGGAAAAACGCCGACCTCGCCATCTTCCTCAGCAGGTTCCTGTTCACCGTGATCGGGACGCCGGTCAACCTGCTGTCCGCGGCATACAAAGTCGGCTACGGGCGGTTCATCAGACTAGCCCTTGTCGGTGAGCTGATATGGGGCCTGGAGCTCGGCCTCGCCGGCTACCTCCTCGGCGCATACGTGGAGGAGCTTTTCCAGCTCGTCAGCAACGTCAGCATAGCTTTGGTGCTCGTCCTCGGGGTTCTGTGGCTCGCGAAGAAATCATTGTGATGCGGCTAAAATGTTGGAGGATTCGCAGTCCGCCGGGCATGTGTTAGGGCTCTCGGGGCACGGGCAGCCCAGGGCCTCGCAGGCTATCTCCTCGCATCGTCCGTCCCCGCACAGGTCCAGGCAGGAGTCCGGCCTCGGTGCTCCGCCCCCGGGTTTCGTGTAAGTCTCCTCGACGTATACGCTACCGTCCTGGCCGCGGCATTGCCGGGGATACGATTCCATCACCGGGTAGCCTGCGGCGACGCATTCGTCGAAGCTCCCCACGGAGCCCGGATAAGACGGCATCGCAGGTTCCACCGGCCAGGGCATAGGCTCGGTCGTATATCCCGTCGAATATGTGCTAAGGGGAATCATGAAGAGTCTGGCCAGTAGGAGGCCGGCCACTATCCCTGCCGCGAACATCACGGCGCCTGAGACCAGCGCCACGGCGATGAGTTTTCTGTCGATGTCACCCATACTGTCACCCGTAAATCCTCTTCAGCCTGTACGTGATGTCTCCGACGCTCCAGGGGTCGTTCTTCGCCCTGGCGTCGGCGAGCTTCAGCCGTATCAGCTCCTTGTCGGCCTGGGCTAGGATGGTTGGGAGCCCGAGCCCCAGCATGTGGGAGTGTATCCCGAGTATGTCCTCGCCGCGCCTTTCAGACCTGGCTTTCACAAGCCGCTCGGCCATTATCGCCTCGTCATCCCTAGTCAACGCCGCCCGGACTCCGAGGCCTCTCATGCAGTAGTGCATCCAGGCGAGGTATAAGCCGTCCCTGTCGAGCCGGTAGTTCTCGAGGCTTGAGAGCATCACGCTCTTGTCCAGCTCGTGGAGCTGGGTGTGGTCTCCGAGGCCTCTCATGCAGTAGTGCATCCTGACGATGTTCCAGCCGTCCCTCTCCCTCCTCGCGTCCTCCAGGCGCCTCCTCATAAGCCGCCTGTCGTCCTCGGTCTCGGCCTCGTCGACCCCGAGGAAGCGGAGCCTGTAGAGCATCCAGGCTATGTACCAGCCGTCACTCCGTTCCCTC
The DNA here is from genome assembly GCA_041306075.1 of Candidatus Altarchaeota archaeon. GTDB lineage: Archaea > Altiarchaeota > Altiarchaeia > IMC4 > SCGC-AAA252-I15 > JAHIYG01. The sequence goes on along the minus strand of JBFYKH010000028.1, from coordinate 22,240 downwards.
GCATCGTGCAGGGCCTGCAGCATCAGGTCCTTGTCAGGGCCGGTCAAGGCCATCCATGGTTCGGCTGCGGACGTGGACGGAGTTGACGTTGCCTTAGCCTTCCGCGGTTTCGTAGCCATGCTCTGTCGAAGGGATGCTCCCGTCTCGCCTGAGAGACTTTTTGTTTTTGGCGTATATATCACATCCTGGATGAACATTGTATCGGTTTTTGCCCTTCATTTATCCAACATCGCACTAATATCCTCTAGGTGCTCCCAACATGATATCCGATGCCCTCAGGGCTCTCTTCGCCCTGGGCTTAGGTTTTACCGCCTGGTTCGGTTTAGGCTACCTAGGAGTCTACTCCCTGGCTTTCGGCCCTTCATTCGGCGCCCCCGCCGACTACGCTAGACTGTCAACCCTGATACTCGGATACGTCGACGGCTACCTGGGCTCCAAGCCGGCAGCCCACTCCACAGCCTACCTAGCGGCCGGCGGCGATGCCATGGAATCCGGGGCATTCAACACGATAAACCGCGCGAGGGAAGCGTACGGCCGCGGCGGCCTCCTATGGGACGAGCGCCTGTACGCGCTCGCCCTGGCGCGCTCCAGGGACATGAGCCGGCGAGACTACTTCGACCACGTAACCCCCGACGGGAGATGCGCCTCGGTGATGAAGGCCGAGTACGACGTCACCTACCGGAACGTCGCCGAAAACATCGGCAAGGCATCCTCAGCCAAGCCGCTCACGAAGGAAGTGGTGTCCGGCATGGTCGGCTACTGGCTCGGCAGCCGCGGACACAGCTACAACATCCTCTACCGGAGCCACACGGCCGGAGCCGTCGGCTGCTATGGGAACATATGCACGTTCATCGCCGGCAACGACCACCCCGGCGAAATACGCCTGGACGGCGGAAGCCTCGTCCTCACGGAAGCCCTCGGAGCCGGCGGCTGCACGAGCGGGGCCGAGTCCATGCGCTACTGGGCTTCCTCGCATGCAGCCCCCGGCGAAGTCTAATCCCGCCACATATACTCCGCGGCATATGCGCGTCCATCAGCCAGCAGCCGATTAGGGGGGGTCTGGGCTGTACCTGGCGGGATTCGTCCTCGAAATCACAGTATGTCGTTCTTTCCGTAATACCCGGCCGATGGTACGTACCTGTTGGCCTTGCCCGAGTGTTCGCTAATCAGTCGGCGGCGGAGCGCCTTCTTCAAGGCCTGGGCCAGCGTGTCGCTCCTGCCTATGACGAGTTGGACCCCCCTAAGCATCGTCAGAATGGGGGGGCTGCGGAGGGTTTCAGGCGCGCAGGCTCCGGGATTCGCGGACGAGAAAACACCCTCCCTGTACCGTATGCCCCTGCCGTCGTCTGCTGCGACCTCGTAATCGCCTCCCGGGCTGGCTTTGACGTGTAATCCGGCGAGCGGAAAATGCTCGTCTGCCCCGGTCATATGCGGCAGCGGGACGGTGCTGCCGCCCGAACGCCTCATATGCGCCACCAGGTGGTAGTGCAGCTGGTAGCAGAGGTAGCGGTCATCCCACGGTACTGCGGACTCCCTGAGGCCCCTCAACCCCTCATCTGCGACCGCCCTGGCAAGCGGCACCGCTTCGGCGAGAATCTCCAGCCCCGATGGTATCATGTACGCGGTGTTCCTGCTCGCGTAGGGGCCGCCGACCGTGCCGTCCGGGTGGATGAAGTACGCCAGGAAGGACAGAAGCCGCCTCGCGGAATCCAGCACCCCAGCGTCCCCGTCAATCAGCCATTGCCTGGCCAGACAGTCCAAGAGGACGTAACTGTAGCCTACGTCGAATCCGCCGTATTCGCTGAACCATCCCTCGCTCGTCTGCCTGGAAAGCAGCCTACTGAGCCTGTCAGAGACGTCGTATCCGGCCATGCGCAAGGCAAGTATGGCGGCCGCGTCCTGGTTCGCCACCACGGGCTCATCGTGCCTGACGAGCCATTCGCACGCCGGCTTCACCGCCCCCGCAATCCACTCGGCTTCGGGAAGCAGCCTGCCGGCCTCCAATGCGGACAGAGTCGAAAACGCAGTCGCGGGGAAACTGTGTTCGAGCGGATACCACTCGTTGAAGCTGCCGTCGCCGTTCTGTATAGAAGACCAGTAACGGAGCCCGGCTTCGGCCCACCCCCTAATCCTCGCGTTATCGTAGTACGGTTTCGCATCCTTGAGGCTGTGGAGGAGGGCTAGCGTGTACGTCGCCTCCTGATGCCTCGCGCACGGGAAGTCGGTCACCCTGTAATGCCAGAAGTTGCGGTCGAAGCAGCCGTATGTGGGGCTGTCCTCCCTCCTGTCCATCTGCGTGAGCAGCCTCGGAACCTGCTCAAGAACCCTACTCAGGTATGCCTCCTCCATAGTCCCACGCGCACTATAGATTCATTCTGTCGGCCGTGTTTAAATGGCGGGGTGGCAATAAATTATCGCCCCCTCCAAGGCGGCTCTTCCAGCCGGGGGCCAACTTCAAAATGAGGTTCACCGTAATCATCCCCGTGTACGACGAGGAGGGAAACCTGGGCGGCGTCCTATCGGAGCTTGAGTCGGCGCTGGACGGGGAGGGATGCGAATACGACATCGTCGTCGTCAACGACGGCAGCGGCGACGGCACGGCGCGGAAGGCGTTGGAGTCGTCCGTCGGACGGGCCAACGTCCGCCTGGTAAGCCTCGACCGGCACTACGGAAAAGGCGTCGCGTTGACTGCGGGCATCGACAACTCAAAAACGGACGTCGTAGTTTCGATGGACGGGGACGGCCAGGACGACCCCGCCGACATCCCCCGGCTCGTCAGGGCGCTGGAGGGCGGCTGCGACATCGTCACCGGAAACCGCACAAGACGCGTAGACGGCCTCGGCAAGAGGATGATATCAAAAGCATACAACCTGCTGTTACGCTGCGCGTTCAACGTAAAAACCCACGACAACAACTGCCCCCTGAAGGCGTTCCGCAAATCCTCCCTCGACTGGATATGCCTCGACTTCGGCCTCTATAGGTACATGAATCCTATGGCGCACGTCCGCGGCCTCAGGCTCCTGGAAGTGGATGTCGCAAACAGGCCGAGAAGGTGGGGCGCGAGCAAGTACGGCCTCGGCAGGGTCGTATTCGGCGCGTTGGCGCTGCCCGCCGCCTTTTTTATCGCCCACATGCGAATAAAACTCGCATGCAGGAAATACGGGACGATAAACGGCACGTAGGGCTCGCAGCCGCCTTGATGCTCCTCAACAACGAGCGGTTCGCAGTCTCCTTGTTCCTCGTCATCCTCCTTGCCGTCGGCGTCGCCGTATTCGACGACTACGGAGCCACATACGACGAGGGATACTGCATGGACCGGGGCAGGCTCTCCTGGGAGTACGTCTTCCGCGGTAAGGAGGGCCTGTCGTCATATGTGTACCCCTACCACAGCACCCTCTTCGAGCTGCCGGCCTACGGGCTCGAAATGCTGTTGGGCCTGGCGGGCCGCGAAGCCCTGCTGCTCCGGCATCTCCTGATATTCGCATCCTTCTACGCGGGCGTGTGCCTGTTCTACCTCCTCGGCAGACGCCACCTGAAGTCGTGGCGCCTGAGCCTCCTCTCCTGCGCCCTACTGGCCCTGACCCCGGCGATATTCTCGCACGCGTTCAACAACTCGAAGGACATACCATTCCTCTCCGCATCCATCGGCGGGCTGTTGACGCTCTCCCTGTATCTCGAGCGAAGGAGCGCGAAGAGGGCGCTCGTCCACGCCATTGCGACGGCGGTAATGATAGACCTGCGGCTCATGGGCCTCCTCATGCCGCTCCTGACCGTACTCGCCTCCGTCACTTACGTGCGTATAGACCGCCCGCGCAGGCTCCTGGCACTCTCCGCCATATACCTCTCCGTTACGGCCGCGCTCGTCGTGGCCTTCTGGCCCCTCCTGTGGGAGGATCCTGTCGGACGCTTCGGAGAAGCCCTCCGGGTAATGAGCCGTTACGAGGCCGAGAATGTCGACATACTATTCCTCGGGCAGGCTGTTAAAACCACTGAGTTGCCGTGGTATTACGCCCCCGTCTGGATTCTGGTCTCAGCGCCCCTGGCGATAGTCGCCGGCATGATATTGCGGTTTGCCTCACTCGGGGTCGCGGCCGCCCGCCGATGCCGCGACGGCGTCCTCCGGTGCCTGGGGCTTCAGGAAGCGCTGCTTATCCTGTGGTTCACCCTCCCCGTCGCTGCAATGTGGCTTTTGGGCAGCGTCTCCTACAACGGGTGGAGGCACTTCTTCTACATCTACCCCGCCTGCGTGCTGGTGTCGGTCAAGGGCCTTGCAGACGCCGCAGCATCCCTAGTCAGCCTCGGCCGGAACGGGAAGGCGGTCGCCGCGCTCCTATTCCTGCTCGTCGCCTCGGACCTCGGCGGCGTCCTCTGGTTCATGGCGGAAAACCACCCCCACGAGGGAACATACCTGAATCTGCTGGCGGGCCGCACGATGGCGGAGGCAGCCGGCCGGTTTCCGCTGACCTACTGGGGAGGGGAATACAAGACCGCGTTCGAACGCATCCTCGAATCGGACGGCCGCGGGGGAATCACCGTCTCCATAGACGCGAACTACACGCCCGCGGCGCGATTGAACAAAATACTGCTGGGGGAGGACGCAAAAAGAATCAGGGTCGTGGGTTACGACCCGAAAGCCGACTATGTAGTCCTCATAATGGAGGAATACAACCCCTGGCGGCTGTGCATACCGCCCGGCTTTAAGGCTTCCTATTCGCTGGATATACGGGGCGCGCGCATAATGCGGGTATATGGACGGTGCGGCCGGGAAGACGTGTGCCCACGGAAACCAGTCTGTGGCCGGCTGAGTCTGCCTTAGGCGATGGAACAGAAGAACCGGTGATGGGGGTTGACTGTCGAAAAATGCTTCATTGCAGCGGCGCTGAATTGCTGCCTTAAACTCCCACGTAGAGGCCGGGCCGGCGGGCCGCCATGAGCGGTCTACGGGCGCGTGCAGTAGACTCCCTTGCCGTCGCTGCGGCATTTCTCGTCCATGATGCAGGGTTTGGCTTCAGTTACCCTCCTTATCATGCAAAAGCCTCCTTCCCGGCCGGGCTGTGAGCACAGGTGCTCGTCGATGTATTTGACGACGGCCTCGTCGATGCATGACGTCGTGGTCTTGTCCTGCCCGCAATCGGAATCATTGATGCACGGCACCAGCTCCTGGGTCGCCGCATTCCTCACGAATATCATGGACACGTTCCTTGTGGGTGCGACATCCCTCCGGCAGTCCGGCAGGTACTCCATTATATACACCGGCTCCGTCTTTTTCACTGGGAGTATCCTCCCGTTCCGGGGGCACAGCATCTTCGGGCAGTGCTGGAACCTCAAGTTATCCTGGCTGTAGTTCCCGTAGAAGCACTCCAAGAGCCGCCGCTGCCTCCCGGTTAAGCGCCTGATGTCAATGAACGCCACGTTTACGTCGTTTCTGACGCCAGCCTTCTGCATCATTCCGATGTAGTCGTCCCCGCATGCGGACGCATAAGCGTAGACCAGGCCGTCGCTGTCGTAGCCCGCCTCCTCGACGCACTCGGAGGTCGTCAGGGGCTCCTCAACGACCGTCGGGGAGGTGCCGTACACGCAGGACTCATTGAAGCAGAATTTCCCCCTCCCGCACACGTCCTTGACCTCGGACTTTATGAGGTTGGCACAGTATGAGCCGTTCCTCGCGTACTTGCACACCGGCACCCTCGAGAAGTTGACGACGTTGTTGTTGCTGCACTTCAGGTAACTCTCCTGTCTGCCGCAGTCGGAGGACCTCTCGCACGCGTAACCGCTCCTCGCGAGCGTTGTGGACGTCGTAGCGGCCGCGGCCAGAGTCGTGGTCGACGGCTCTGTAGTGGTCGCCTGCGTGGTCGTGGACGTGGCCGCCTCCCCGGGGAGCGTGGACGTCGCCGCCCAGTCCGGAGTCTCGCTGGCTGGGGCGAGAGTCGACGTCGCCTGGACGGAGGGCCCGGGCCGCGGGGAGACGTCGCCGACGCACCCGGACTCGAAGATGAGGAACAAGACCGCGACAACGGGCAACAGCCCGGCGCAGCTACCCTCCTCTGCAGCGGCCTTGCGGGATACCTGGGATGGCATGGCTGTAAACGTATGCCCTCCCATCGCTATTAACCGCATGGTTCATGCAAAATCGCGCGCCGGTGCCGCTGTCATGCCGGTTACCGGCTGGTATTTAACCGCCAACGCGAAAACATATCAGGTGCGAAAGATGCCGTTCTGCCAATCCTGCGGTAAACCGGTCGACGAGAAAGCCGTCACATGCCCCGAATGCAAGGCCTCTCTGACGCCCACCGCCACAAAGAAGAAATCCAAGCTGTTAGGGTTGTTCAACTCCCTGTTCGAGCTGGCGTTGGACATAGTCATTGTAATCCTGATACTCCTCGCGTTCGCATACTTCATCCTGCCCTGGATGGTCGACAAAGGATACCTGCCGCCGATACAGGGCCTGGAAGCGTTAAGTCTGAGGACCTGAAGGAATCGCCGTCTGACTGGCTCATTCGAGGGTCTTCAGCTGCCGCAGGGCTCCGGGACGTAGTCGATGGAGTATGAGGCGGCGACGAAGAAGAACCCGCTCATGAGTATGTACGTCACGCCTATGAGCTTTGCGGGCAGTCCCGTCACAGTCCGTCCGCGAGACGGCACCTCCCCCGTCTTTATCGCGCTGGCTCCTATGTAGCCGCAGAATAATCCCAAGCCGAACATCAATACGGGCCCGAAATAAACGTACATGCCTGCACCCGAGCCTACAGGATAATATGGCGCGGACGCATAATAATCGTCGAATACGGATTTGTTCTTGGAATGATGCCGAGGTTGAGATTTTGTAAAAAGGCTTCGCCTTTTTACTCTCAACCCGGTGCGTGAGACACTTCGCTCTTTGCATGATAATTATTCGCCGAGGTTGAGATTTGAACTCAAGCTCCCTTTTGGGGAACACGCTTGCTGGAGCGTGTTTTTTTTCCAGGCGTGCGCCTTAAACCGGGCTCAGCCACCTCGGCATATCGTATGTTGTTTTCTGGGTGTCGTTTGTTTTTCGAGGTGGCTGGTTGCGAGCCCCGCTGGGCGAAGCTCGACAGCCGCCTCGGCATTGTGGATAACTTGGGTGTGAGTATGTATACGTGTGCTTGTCATAAATGCTGAGGTGGGCGGCTCGTAGAGCCGCAGCCACCTCGGCATCGTGTTGTTGATTGGTGAGTGTATGTTTTCCGTTGGGTGTCGTAGATGGCGAGGCAGGCAATCCCTCGGGGATTGCGTCTGCCTCGGCATCGTGATTCGGCGTTTGAACCAGCGTGGTTTTTATATTACGGGTTATTAGTATTTATCCCAGTCGTTTTTCGGTTATGGACTTCAGGGTTGTTTCCGGGGTTTTGGCGGTTTTGTGCGTTGTTTTAGCGGCGGTTATAGTTTCCGCGCCGGCTCCCGGGGTTTCCGCGCCGGTTCAGTCCTCCGGGGTCTTGGCGTATTATCTTTATCCTCTCCGTTGCGTCAGCTGCGACTTGAACCGGCCGGGGCAGTGCGATTACTGCACGAGCTATTATGATGTCCGCACCCTCGGGTTGGTTTCCGATGAGGTGGGCGTGCCTCTAGAGTTCAGGGTGAGCGACGCGGTGACTACTCCGGGCGTGTTCGTGTCGTATAACGGGAAGGCGACTTTGGGGGATGCTAGGACCAGGTATAACATCGCCGGCACGCTGTGCCGTTTCGCGGGCGTGAACAGGTCGTGCGAATACTTCGTCGGGCAGTCCCGGCGGGTGTCCGAGTGCGTGAAGGGTTACGGCGTGGGGGACAAGTCGTTGGTGTACCATACCGGCGGAGGCGGCTGCGTCATGTGCGAGAAGACCGACAAGGTTGTGGCTGAGCTTGAGGGTTTGAGTTTCGACGATGACACGCCTTACCTGGTCGCGTGGGCTGACAGGTCTAAGGCTTCCGGCGCGAAGATAATAACTGACTGCTTCCAGTCGTATGACAGTGCGTCGTACGCTCCGCAGCTGTTGTGCCCGGCGTCCGGCAGGGATTTGACCGGCGGCTTCACCCTCGGTCAGGCCAGGGATTTCGCTGACAACTGCATAGAGGCCTCCTAGGCCTTTGGGGGCATCGTTTACTTAATAATATCCTTCCTATATTGTCATATGCCTCAGCGGCGTATGGTGTGGGATTATCACGCTTCCGTTGGCGGGAAACTCCATCCCTTGAATGCGGATTTCAGGGACGGAGTATTGACTCCGAGGGTGCCGACGCCGTTCATGCCTCAGCCTCTGGAGGTCACTGACGTCAGAAAAGTCGATTCCGAGCACCTCTTCTATCTGGACAACATAGGCGTCGTCGCCTCGAGGCCGGGGCCCAAGGACGGGCCGCTGTTCCTCCTTTCCGGGCGGCGGGTGCCGTTCGAGAAGGAAGTCGACCTCATGGAGCGTTCCATCCGGGACTACATGATGGAGCCTGACGCCGGTTTCAAGGTCTCGATGATGCGGTACCTGATGGCTGAGCTCGGGGTCAGGAGGACGGTCCTGCCTGCTGAGGAGAGGCTGATGCGCGATGCGCTAGATTATTACGGCAAGGTCAAGAAGGACGGGTTCTACACGGCGGCCATCCATTTCTACATGAGGCGGGCGGGGCTGAAGACGGAGATGCGGAAGGCGGATGAGGGCTTGATGAGGGAGCATCTCAGGGTGGCTAGGGAGTCGGGCTCGGTGGTGGAGTTGGCCGCCATGAGGTATTTCATGAATGGTTTGGGCGTCAAGGCGGCCGGGGTGGGCAGGGATGTGGCGGTTATGCGGGTTTTCCTGGGCCGTTTCAGGGTTAAGCTGGAGGGGGGGCATCTTGCCGCCATGCTGGTGTATATGAATGAGGCCGGTATCCGGGAGGAGGTGAGGGCTGAGGATATGCGGCTCTTTGAGAAGTCCTCTATGGCGTCGGAGGACGGTCTGGGTTTGGCGTTGGGGCGGTTTCTCGCCAAGAAGATGGTCGAGCTCCATAATAAGGTTTCCTCCCGCGGGAGGGGTTCGTCGGCTTGGTAGGGCGGTTTCCGCCCCTAGGGCTTAGGATTCGACGTATATTCCCGGCTTCATCGGCGCCGCATGCCTGCTTTTGCCTTCCGGGTCGTATGCGGGCTCGAGGTAGACTTTGACTTCGGCGGACATCTCCTTTGCGATGAACTCCGCCGCGGCCGCTAGCGTCTCGTGTTCTTGGAGGCGGGTCATCAGGCTTGCGGGGAGCTCGTCCCTCCTCAGCTGGGCGAGTTTCGCTATCTCCTTTCCGTACTGCCTGAGGGCGGGGTCCGACATGAGCTCCTTCATCTGCTTCCCATCCTTCAGGGACTGGTAGACGGTGTATTTCCATTCGGGCGAGACGTAGACGTGTATGGTCTTCGCCGGCTTCTTTATGACCTGTAGTATGTTCTGCATGTCCTCGAGGACCCTTTTCACGTATTCTTCGCCGGCGTCGATTCCGCGGTCTATCGTATTCTCGTCCGCCTTCGGGTAGGTTTGGGCGGTGGCGAACCCCTCCTCCCCCATGGCCTCCCAGAGTTCCTCGCATGTGAACGGCGTGAACGGGGTCATCAGCCTCACCCAGTCGCGCGCTAGCCTCCTCATCACGTCCGGGTTCGGCGTCTTTGTCCTCCTGTTGTACCAGCTTATGTCGGAGAGGAGGTCATATAATACGGCTTGGACGGCCTTCCTCGCGTTGGAGGCGTCGAGGGCGCGGTTCGCCTCGGCGGTCCTCTCTGCGAGCCTGTTCAGGAGCCATTTGTCGGCGTTCCCGGGCTCGCCGCCTCCTCCCTGGGCGGAGGCTTTCCCCACGATTTCCGCGAATTGCCTCAGCCTCCTCCTCGTGTTCTCGACCTGGCCTTCCCTCCAGTCGAGGGTCGTCTCCGGGTCGGCCGCGTAGATGAGGTAGAGGCGGACGACGTCGGCGCCGTACTTGCCTATGCTCGTGTGTATGGGTATGACGTTGCCGAGGCTCTTGCTCATCTTCCTGCCTTCGGCGATGAGCATCTCGTTCAGGCTTATCTTCCTCGGCCATCGGCTGCTGTCGAAGAGCGCGGCGTGGTGGAACATCATGAACGTGAGGTGGTTGGATATGTGGGCGGTTCCCGTCCTGCGCTCGTCCATCGGGTACCAGTACTCGAATTCGGAGCGCATCTTCCCGAGCGTCTCTGCCGGGACGCCGGTCGCCTTCGCGGCTTCCTCCGCCTCGCCTCTGCCGAGGAGGACGTAGTCGAAGAACTCCGGCTTGAGCCGTTCCTCTGCGATTTTGCCGCCTGTTATGTGGTGGGCTATGGTGTAGTATGCCATGTATACCGTGCTGTCCGAGAGCGACTCTATCATCCACCGCTCGTCGTAGGGCAGCCTGGTGCCGAGTCCCCTGTTCCTCGTGCACGGCCACTCGTGGAGCCATACTATCGTGTGCTCGAAGCCTTTCCGGTACATGTCCGGCTCTATCCTCGTCCGCTCGAGCATCTCCCTGGCGAGGTCCTTCCACGCGGGGTCCGCGTAGTTGAGGAACCACTGGTCGGAGAGGACTTTTATCACGAGGTTCGCGCCGCAGCGGCATTTCGGCTCCTTGACGGGTTTCCCGTCCGCGTCCTTGATGTTGTTCTCGTGCATGGACGCGAGCTGCCCCATGCCCCTGAGGCTCTCCGTCACCCGGTCCTTCGCCTCCTGCACCCTCATCCCGGAGTATTCGCCGCAGGATTCGTTCATCGTGCCGCGGTAGAACTCGTCCTTGTACAGCTCCGCCGTGACCTTCTCGAGCTTCTCGGTGTCGTCCTGGCTTTTTATCCCCTCCCGCTCGACGAGGTCCTTGGCCGGTATCCTGGAGTATCCTCCGACCTCTATGAGCGGTATCGGCGTGAGCTTCACGCCGAACTTCGCCTCGGCTTCGAGTCCGGCGACGTAGTCGTAGGGCGCGTGCGCCGGCACCGAGTTGACGACGCCGGTGGCTATGTCCGCGTCCACGAATCCGGCTTCAAGGAGCGGAACCTTCCTGCCGACGATTGGGACTTCGACCTCCCCGCCTATGAGACGGCTGCCCTTGAACGTCTCGACGACCTTCACCTTGTGGTCCTGGTCCGAGTATTTTTTCGCGAATTTCTCGGCGGCGTACCATGTCTCGCCGTCGACCTCCGCCTTCACATAAGTCTCCTCGGGGTTAATCCACGTGTTCACTATGCCGAAGACGGTCTCCGGCCTGAGTGTGGCGGCGACCAGCCAGCCGTCGGAAAAGCGCATCTTTATGAGCGCGTACTCGCTCATCCCTATCTCGTATTCGTCGCCGCTTCTGATGTCGTCGGTCGTCACCGGGTTCCCGCAGCTTGTGCAGTAGAATACGGCGTGCCTGCCCTTCACAACGTAGCCCTTCTCCCTCAGCCTCAGGTACTGCCACCTCACGAACGCGTTGTAGTGCCTGTCCCCGGTGGTGAAGAAGCGCCTCCAGTCTATGGCGTACCCCATGCCCTCGAAGTCCTGCCTTATCGCGCTCGCGTAGAAGGAGGCGACGTTCTCGGGCTTCGTGAAGCCCGCCACTACGGCGTCGGCCTTCGCGGGGTCGGACTCGTAGTACGAAACGTACTCCCTGTTGCCCTTCAGCGCCTTCGCGTCACCCTCCCCTATCTTCCTGGATATGGCGAGTATCGGCGTCCCGGTTATGTGGGACGCCATCGGGAAAAGGACGTTGCAGCCGCACATCCGCCGGTACCTGGCGGACACGTCGCCTAGCGTGTAGCTCCTCGCATGGCCGACGTGCAGGGCCCCGGAGGCGTACGGGTACGGGACCGTGATGAAGTACTTCGGCCGCTTCGGGTCGGGGTCGCTCTCGAAGAGACCCGCATCCCTCCACCTGCCGACCCACTTGGCCTCCAACCCCTTGTCCTCGGGCATCGTGGGAGAGAATAGGGATTCTGTATTAAAATTGCGGGTCTGTCGGGCGGCTAGGCGTTGAGCTTCCGCATCCTCTCGAGCGCCTCCCTGATGGTCTCCTCGGAGACGCTGTAGCTGCATCTGACATAGCCTTCCCCGGAATCGCCGAAGGTGCTTCCGGGAACGACTGCGACATTAGCCTCCGCCAGCAGTCTGGCCGCGTACGCCTCGCTCGTGAGCCCGGTCCCCTTGACGTTCGGGAAGGCGTAGAATGCGCCCTTCGGGGTTATGCACGAGACGCCGGGAAGCTCGTTGAGGCCGCTTACGAGCAGTCTGCGCCTGCTGTCGTACTCCCTGACCATCTCCTTAACGTGTTTGCCGCACCTGTCGAACTCCAGGGCTGCGTGCTGCGCCACGGTGGGCGCGGAGAGCATGGTGTACTGGTGTATCTTCATCATCGCCTCCACGGTCTCGGCCGGCCCCGCGGCGTAGCCGAGCCTCCACCCCGTGAATGCGTAGCCCTTGCTCCACCCGTTTATCGTCACCGTCCTGTCGGCCATGCCCGGGAGGGACGCTATGCTGTGGTGCCTGGCGTCGTCGTACACCAGGTACTCGTAGAGCTCGTCGGATATGACTGTGAGGTCGTGCTCCTCGGCGAGGGCTGCTATCTCCTCGAGGTCACTCTTCCTGAGGACGCCTCCGGTCGGGTTGTTCGGGGAGGCCACTATTATGGCCTTGGTCCTCTTTGTCAGCGCGGCTTCGACGTCCCGGGCCCTCACCCGGAACCCGTCATCCTCGGAGGAGGCCACCGGCACCGGCCTGCCGTGCGCGAACCAGACGCACGGCTTGTATGCGACGTAGCTCGGCTCCGGGACTATCACCTCGTCTCCGGGGTCGAGTATCGCCCTGCAGGCCAGGTCGAGGGCCTCGCTCGTCCCGGTCGTTACGAGTATCTGGTTCCCGGGTTCCATGGAGAGGCCGTTCTCCCGCCTGAGCTTGCCTGCTATCTTCTCCCTCAGCTCAAGGAGCCCCCAGTTGGATGTGTAGCCGCTCTCGTCCCCGAGTATCGCCCTCTCGCCTGCCTGCTTCATCGGCTCCGGCGTCGGAAAATCCGGCTCCCCGACGCCGAGGGAGACGACGTCCTTGCTTTTCGCGACTATCTCGAAGAACCTCCTGATACCGGAGTACGGGACGTCCCTGACGAGCTTCGATACCATCTTACAGTCTCTCAGCTCACAGGGAGCCTGTTGCCCTTCTCCTCCTGGAACACCGCGCCGTCGCGCTTGAACTCCTTCAGGAGTATGTGCGTGTACGTCCCCGTGACGCCCTTCATCGGAGCCAGCTTCTCAGTCACGAACTCGCTTATCTCGTCTATTTCGTCCGCCCTTACCGTGACCATGAGGTCGTATTTGCCGGACGTTATGAACACGTCCGACACCCTCCGGTCCTTCGCGATGTCCGAACAGACCCTGTCGAACCCGTACCTCTCCTGGGGCACCACCTTGACCTGTATGACGGCGACGGCCTTCTTGGCGTGGGCCCTCTTCCAGTCCACCACCGCCCGGTAACCCTTCAGGACCCCATCGTCGGATAGGCTCTTCAAGGCCGCTTCAACATCCTTGACGCCCACGCCGAGCATGGCGGCGAGCTCCCCGGACGTAAGCCTGCTGTCTGCCTCCAAGATCTCAAGTAGCCTGATTGTGTCCATGAATAAGGCTAAGGTAAAAATCGGTTATAAACGAGTCATTCCAAGCTTTAAACATGAACAGACGGCGCGGCCGAGCCGCCGGTTCCATTGAGGTCGACGGGGCCGCCATAGACGTCCCCCTCATGGAGTCCCGGCTGGACTTAGAGCTCGTCGGACCTCCGCCACTGGCATTGGACGCCGACGGCAGGCCGTTGAATCCGGCCGGGTGCGTCTTCTTCAAGGGCGGGCCCATATCCTCCGACACGGTCGTTATGTCCAGGCCGAACCACACGGCGGGCGTCATCAAGATGGCTGCCATCCTGGCTCACCGCATGGGGGAGGGCGTGGCCGACGAGGCCGCTGGACTGGCCAGAGACAGGGTGCCTGGCGAAGAGCGGCTGGATTTCATCGCGCGGCTCCTGCAGCGCAGACCAGAGAATCCCGGGGAGGAGAGTCTGAAGCGGAAGGCATCCGAATCCTACGGGAAGCACGTATCCCTGATATACCGCTCATACGCACCCCTCGTCATTAGGGGCAGGGGCGACGACGCCGAGGTCTGCGTTAGGAAGGACGCCCACATATCTTTGGACGACCTCGGCCTGGCCATAGGCATCTTGGAGTCGAAGCTCAACGTCCCGAGCGGGAAGGTCAAGGCCATAGCGTTCGCCAGCGTGAACGACCAGTCTGACGCGGAGTCCGTCAGGGACCACTTCGAGCGCATCGGCGAGCTCTGGCGCCTGTATCCCCCCACCAGGTCGGAACCGCTGCAGAGGGAGTACATCGACGAGTCAAAGATTCGGACGCGCCACGGCATCACGCTGTATTACGCCGGCGGGAGCGGCCAGAGGCTCCTAACCGAGGAGCAGCTGAAGGCTGTTGTCAGCCCGTTCATCGAGAATCCGGCCCAGGCGGGCAGGGAATCGGTCGTGAGGCAGATGCGCGACCTAGTCTCCCTCGCAAGGTCCGTTAACCGGGTCGGTGTCACGGAGGTCTCTTTCTTCATGGCCGACTACGGGCGGTTCGGGTCCGAGGACCTTGCAGAAGCCGCGGAATTTGTCCAGGCAAGGGAGGGGGAGCGCTACAAACACGGCGACCGGGAGGCTTCCTCGAGGCTTTCGGAAATGCTGGCGAAATACCATGACGCGACCGCGGACGGGTTTCACTCGGACGACTCCAAAGACTCGAGGTGGCGTCAGACCATGTACCACCACCTCATCGGCGCAGCGGAAGGAGCCAACTTCGAGGAGACGCACTGGGGGCTCAGCAAGGAGTTCGTGGGGGAGGTGGAGTGGCTGCCGGGGGCGAGGATAGCGTCCAAGGCCGGCGGGTGGACAGTGGATTATCATAAGGACGCAGGGGAGGCCGCCCGCGTCATCATAGGGGACTTCGAAGAGTGGTGCCGCGGCAGGGGCGGGGCGCTCGAGCACATAAATGTGGGGAGCGTCATCGAGTCGAGGTCGAAGAGGGAGAAGACCAGCGACCAGAGGGGCCGCGAGGTCTACGTCGTCGAGTGGCGGATGGGCGGCGAGGAGCGCAACCGGGTCAGCTTCGTCAGGAGGCAGCACTGGAACGAACGGCACTTCCTCCGCGGCCTCGAGTTCGACTTGGGCGGCGGACGGAAGGCGTTCTTCGACAGGCGCGAGCTGGAGCGGCTCGCAGAGGAGAAGGTGCTGTTGAAGGATGAAGCCGGCCCGTACGTGGTCAGGGACGGCCGGAGGGTTCACGGCGCCGAAGTCGGGGTCGACAGGGCGAGGAGGCTTTCCGAGGAGTACACTAAGTTCGTCCTTGACCGCAACAGGTTCAGCAGGGTCCTAGACCCGGGGCATCCCGAGGTCGAGGCGATAACATACCTGAAGGAGGGGAAATACTACGCAGTCTACTTCGTCCGGTCGTATACCGAGGGCATAGCCGCCGACAAGATACCTCACGAGAGCCTCCGGAACCCCGATTACGCGCGAGGGGTCTGCAGGCTTATGGGAGGGGAGGCGGCGAGAAACATGGTCCTCGGGCGAATAGCGCCGTTCACGGGCTCCCACCTCTTCGGCGACGGCGACGAGATAATCAGGCTCAGCGGGCCGGTCGACGACCCGTCGTCGATGCCGGTCGACCTCGTCCGCAACGACGAGACCGCGGTCCTCGGCGACGTGGACCGGCCTTTCGAGACGTATCTTCCCACCTACGCGAGATGGCTGGACGGGATTCTCTCGAAGGCCGCCAAGGCCGGGCTGCCACGGGATGGGGTGAGGTGGTCGGCCGAGGAATTCTTCGGCGGATTCTCAGGCGAGCTGAAGCGGCTGAAGGCCGTCCTCTCGGACGACGGCGTCCGCAACATGTTCAAGGACAACCCCGACACCGTCGGCGAGAGGGAGTACGGCTGGGTCGGCTGCCGCTACCTGGTCCCGAAGGCCGTTGACCGCGCAAGGGCGGCGGACGCGGACGCGTTGACGGGCAAGCTGAGGGACGACGCCTCCCTGGCCGTCCTCAGGCCGCCCGCGTCCTCATAGAAGCTTCTGCTTGTGCGCGAGCTCCGCGTTCAGTATGCCGCCGCCGGCCGCGCCGCGGACGGTGTTGTGTGAGAGGCCGACGTAGCGTATGTCGAATACCGGGCATGCGCGCAGCCTCCCGACGGTCACCGCCATCGCCTTGTCGCTGTCGCGGTCTTTCCTCGGCTGCGGCCTGTTGTGCTCTGGCGTGTAGATTATCGGCTGCGTCGGCGCCGAAGGCAGGTCGAGCTCCTGCGGCAGCGCCCTGAACGACTTCCAGATGCCGATTATCTCCTCGTGGGTGGAGGGCTTGTCCCCCCCGAACTCGAGGCTGACGCAGGCGGTGTGGCCGTCCACGACCGGCACCCTGTTGCAGTGGGCGGATATCCGGATGGAGTCGTTGTTGACGAACCTTCCCCCCTCCACGCCGCCGAGTATCTTCAGGGGCTCCTTCTCGGTCTTCTCCTCCTCGCCGCCGATGTAGGGTATTATGTTGTCGACTATGTCAAGGGAGGCGACGCCCGGGTATCCCGCGCCAGACACGGCCTGCATGGTCGCCAGGACTATGCGGCTGACGTCGTATCCCGCCCTCATGAGTGCGTGGACCGGCGTCAGGTAGCTCTGGAGGCTGCAGTTCGGCTTCACGACTATGAACCCCCCCTTCCAGCCGTGGTTCCTCCTCTGGGCGGGTATGATGCCGAGGTGTCCGGGATTGATCTCCGGAATCAGCATGGGCACGTCCTCAGTCCAGCGGTGCGCCGAGGAGTTGGAGAACACCGGCATCCCGTGCGCGGCGTAATCGCACTCGAGCGCCTGGACTGCGTGCTTGTCCGTCTCGACGGCCGAGAAGACGAAGTCGCATCGGCCCTCGGCCCTGTCGACCTTGGCCGCGTCCTCCACCATCAAGTCCCTCACAGAGTCGGGCATGCCTGTGGCCATATGCCACCTGCCGGCCACGGCGTCGGCGTACCTCTTACCGGCGCTCTTCTCGGAGGCAGCGAGGAATGAGACCTCGAACCAGGGGTGGCCCTCAAGGAGCCTGACGTAGTTCTGGCCTACCATTCCGGTGGCGCCGAGGACGCCGACCCTAAGCTTTCTCATGGCTGGATTATACGGCGCCGGTGAATAAAAAGTCTACCTCATAATGCCCTTCAGACGCCTCCTGAGCATGCCGGCCCCGTGCGTGAAGACGAGCTTGTGGATGGGCTTCGAGACCACCCTCACACCCCCTGATTCGACCGCCGACTCGAGCGTCCCCTCGAACTCGACGGTCACCAGCCCTATCTCGCCGGGGGTGTGCGCGTCCGAGCCGCCGACCATGGATAAGCCGGCTTCCAGGCAGGCTCGGACGGGGTCCTTCCTGTTGCCGAACGTGTGGCCGTTCTTCACCTCAACGGCGTCGAACGGCAGCTTCAGTATGAGGTCTCCCACGCCCGTCCTCCAGCGGTCGTACGGGTGGGCGGCCACCGCCATCCCCCCGAGGGCGTGTATCGCCTCGATGGTCTTTTCGGCAGGCATGTCCTTCGCCACCAGCTCCCTCACGCCGAGGGCGAGTATGTGTCCGTCCGAAGAGGACACCTCCATGCCGGGGACGACCCTGAACTCCTCCGTCGCGTGCTTGAGGGCCGCTAGCGAGCCGGCTATGACGTCATGGTCCGTGACCGCGACTCCGGAAAGGCCCATCCCTCTCGCCAGGGAGACTATCTCCCCTGGCGTGGCGGTGCCGTCGGAGTAGGTGGAGTGGCAGTGGAGTTCGTACCTCATATGGTGATTATGGGCGTCCGCGGTTAATTAATTTCCAGCGTGAACTGGCTTTCAGCGTCGGTCTTGAAGCGTTCGAGGTACGGTGAATAAGTCCTGACATTGAGCGTCTTCCCGTCCCTTGAGAACTCAAGTAGCCTCAGCCAGCCCTGGCCGCCCTCCGGGTAATCCTGGTAGTCGGCGAGAAGCTGGTGGACCACCCTTCCGCCGGCCTCGTCGCTCCTTCTGCCCTCGCCGTGTATGTGCCCGGAAAGGACGAGGAAGACGTTGCCGTTCGGCGCTACGAGGTCGTCCCAGACATCCTGTATCCTGTCGCAGCCGTATATCCGTCTCTCTCCGTTGACGTCTATGAACCCGTGCGTCACGACAATGGCCCTCCTGGACTCGTGGCTTCGGAGTACGCTGTTCCCCCACCCTATCGACTTGTTGCCAGGGCAGAAGCCCAGGTTCAGGACCAGGTAATCCCTCCCGCCGGCTGAGAACAGTTGGTAGCTGTCGTTGTATCCGCCGTGGCTGCCGCCGTACCATGGGTACCCGCTGTACCTGGATGCGGGGAAGTACCTCTCATAGAGCCTTGTCGGCTGGTCGTGGTTTCCTGGCAGGACGCTGTAGGGCACGACGCCGTCCAGCACGCTCATGCTCTCGTTCGCCCTGCGCCACTCCTCCTCGTTCGAGGCGTGGTCGACCAGGTCGCCCTCTTGGACGACGAACGCCACGTTCAGCCTGTCCTTCACGGATTTAATCCACTGGGTCTGGTTCATGAATATTTCCGGGTAGGCGGCCGAATACTTCTGGGTGTCAGGGAGCACGACGACGGTGTATCCGTCCGTCCTGGCCGGCTCGTCGGGGCGCTCCTCTTCCGTCTCGCCGACGAGCTCCGCCCTTATGGCGGGGTATAGGGCGACCAAGGCGAGTATGGCCACTGAGACAATGACCCCCCTGTTGACTTCCATGATATAAATCCGAACCATAATATATATCTAATCGGGCAAGATGCGATGGAAGGAAAGAAGACCCCACTCTACGGAAGGCACGTTTCCCTGGACGCGAGGATAATAGACTTCGGGGGCTGGCTGATGCCGGTGCAGTACTCCGGCGTCGTAGAGGAGCACAACGCGGTCAGGGGCGCAGCCGGCATCTTCGACGTCTCGCACATGGGCGAGTTCGAGGTGACGGGACCGAAGTCCGAGGAGTTCATCAACAGGCTAGTCACCAACGACGTCGGCAGGATGTCGGACGGCCAATGCCAGTACACCCCCATGTGCTACGAGAACGGGACGATAGTCGACGACCTCATAGTCTACAGGCACGGCCGGAAGGAGTACACGCTCGTCGTGAACGCCGGCAACATCGGGAAAGACTGGGCGTGGGCTAACAGCCACCTCATCGACGGGGCGGAGCTCAGGAACGAGAGCGACGGGACCGGGGAGGTCGCGGTGCAGGGGCCGAGGGCAGAGGAGATACTCCAGCGGGTGACGGACGCCCCCCTGAAGGACGTCCGGAAGTTCAGGTTCGTCAGGGCGCGCGTGGCCGGCTGCGACGCCGTCGTCTCCAGGACCGGGTACACCGGCGAGGACGGCTTCGAAGTGTACGTCGACGCCCCCGGGACGACGCTGGTCTGGGACGCGCTCATGAGGGTTGGCGAGGGGATTTTGAAGCCGGCAGGCCTCGGCGCCCGCGACACCCTACGGCTCGAAGCAGCCATGATGCTCTACGGGAACGACATAGACGACACCACCACGCCCCTGGAGGCCGGGATAGGATGGACCGTGAAGCTTGAGAAGAGGGATTTCATAGGCAGGGCCGCCCTGGCGAAGCAGGCGGAAGCCGGGCTGAAGCGGAAACTAGTGGGATTCAAGATGACCGAACCGGGCATAGCCCGACACGGATACGACGTTGCCGTTGACGGCTTAACCTGCGGGAAAGTCACCTCTGGGACCTACAGCCCGACCTTGAAGGAGGCCATCGGCCTCGCATACGTCCCCCTAGAGCATTCGGCGCCGGGGACGGGCATAGACATCCTCATACGCGGCAGGCCTGCGAAAGCCTTAGTGGCGGAGACGCCGTTCATCACAAAAAAATAGCAGTCATTCCCCTTTAAGGCTGCGGTTTAATTATGAAATCGTGAATCCCCTCTGGGCTTGTTATATACTCCCCTTTCTTATACCTAGGGATACTCATGAAGGCTGCTCTTGCCCTGGAGGACGGCACATACCTCGAGGGTGAGGCATTCGGCTCCGAGGAGGCGGCCGGGGGGGAGCTGGTCTTCAACACCTCGATGACCGGGTACGTCGAGGCCCTAACCGACCCGAGCTACGCCGGCCAGATTCTGATGATGACGTACCCCCTCATAGGCAACTACGGCGTCAACCGCGGGGACTTCGAAAGCGACGGCGTCAAGGCGGAGGGGTTCGTCGTGAGGGAGGTCTGCAGGAAGCCCTCGAGCTGGCGCAGCCAGCTGTCCGTGGACGCGCTCCTTAAGGAACAAGGCGTCCCCGGCATCAGCGGCGTCGACACCCGGGCGCTCACGAAGAAGACTCGGCAGACCGGGACCATGAAGGCCGTCCTCGCGGTCGGCGACCACGGGCGGGAGGAGCTCATAGCGAAGGCGAGGAAGTCGGCGGACATAACCGAAGTCGACTTCGTCGACCAGGTATGCGTTAAGAAGCCGGCGAAGCACGGGCTGGACGGGAAATACGACGTCGTGCTGATAGACTGCGGGGTCAAGATGAACATGGTGCGCGAGCTCGTCAAACGCGGCGTCAACGTCACCCTCGTACCGTGGGACTACCCCCCGGAGAAGATTATGGCCCTGAAGCCCGACGGCCTCTTCCTCTCGAACGGCCCCGGCGACCCGGCCCGCGTGCTGCCGACGATAAAGGCCGTCCGCGACCTGAAGGGGAAGCTCCCCATATGCGGCATATGCCTCGGCCACCAGCTCATGGGCATCGCCCTCGGCGCCAGTACATACAAGCTCAAGTTCGGGCACAGGGGGGCGAACCAGCCGGTGAAGGACTTCGAGTCGGGGCGGGTCTTCATGTCCAGCCAGAACCACGGGTTCGCGGTCGACGCCAAGAGCCTGCCGGCCGACGTGGAGGTCACGCAGGTGAACCTCAACGACGGCTCCGTCGAGGGCCTGCGCCACAAGAAGCTGCCGATGTTCAGCGTCCAATACCACCCTGAGGCGGCCCCGGGGCCGCACGACACGTTCTTCTTCTTCGACAGGTTCCTGGAGATGCTCGGGTGACTTATGCCCAAGAGGACTGACCTACGGAAGATAATGATAATCGGCTCCGGGCCCATCATCATCGGCCAGGCGGCGGAGTTCGACTACTCCGGCACCCAGGCGTGCCGCGCGCTGCGTGAAGAGGGAATCACCACGGTGCTGGTGAACTCCAATCCCGCCACCATCATGACCGACCTCGGCATCGCCGACGTCGTGTACATCGAGCCGCTGACGGCCGAGGTCATCGAACGCATCATCCAGAAGGAGCGCCCGGACGGACTGCTACCGACGCTGGGCGGCCAGACCGGTCTGAACCTCGCGGTCGAGCTGGCGGATGCCGGCGTTCTCGACCGCTACAACGTGCGCTCGCTGGGCACGCCGATACAGACCATCAAGGATGCGGAAGAACGGTCGCTCTTCAAGAACCTGCTTCTGCGGATAGGCGAACCGGTCCCTGAAAGCGTGACCGCACACGCCGTCGATGGCGCCAGAGAGCTGGCCAACAAGATCGGCCTGCCGCTCATCGTGCGACCCTCCTACACGCTCGGCGGGAGCGGCGGAGGCATGGCGTACACCATGGAGGAGCTCGAGACCATCACCGCCAACGGCCTTTCGTCCGCCATGAGCGGCGAGGTGCTCGTGGAGAAGTGCCTTGCCGGCTGGAAGGAGATTGAGTTCGAGGTCATGCGCGACAAGGCGGACAACTGCATCATCGTCTGTTGCATGGAGAACATGGACCCGATGGGTGTCCACACCGGCGACAGCATCGTGGTTGCGCCAAGCCAGACGCTCACCGACCGCGAATACCAGATGCTGCGCTCGGCCAGCATCCGCATCATCCGCGCCCTCGGCATCGAAGGGGGCTGCAACATCCAGTTTGCCGTTTCTCCCCACCCGATGGTTGCCCGGCACTGGGCCCCCGACCAGGTGAGCGTCGAGCAGGCCAACTACTACGTCATCGAGGTGAACCCCCGTGTGAGCCGCAGCTCGGCGCTGGCAAGCAAGGCGACCGGCTACCCCATCGCGCGCGTCTCGTCGAAGGTCGCGACAGGAAAACGGCTCGACGAGATAGCCAACAAGGTGACCGGCAAGACGCTTGCCTCGTTTGAGCCGACCATCGACTACATCGTCGCCAAGATCCCCCGCTGGCCGTTCGACAAGTTCGCGCAGGGAGACCGCGCCATCGGCAGCCAGATGAAGGCCACCGGCGAGGTGATGGCGATAG